>JAUILM010000108.1 GCA_030432855.1 Bacteroidia bacterium | reverse complement strand
GTGTATACCCGACCTTCTGTCTACGATGGTATGGAAGTCCCCGATGTACTCTTGTCAGGCAACGAAGCCGCCATCAACGAATGGAGAGATCAGGAAGCATACAAACATACAGCCAGGCGTCGACCCGACATGCTGGCTGATGAAAGTGATAGATAGCTCTTACAAGATCTTATCAACGAAGTATAACAAGGCGAATTGCATGATAATGGTGCCATCCAGGACACCTGCAAAATAGTAATCGTGGCGTTTTCGATTAGCTCTGGAAACCGCTAGCAACGTGAGGATATAGGATAGGGCAAGGGCTATCGTATCAGCGGGGTTATAAAATCCCCTTATTAGAAGAAAACCAACCAGGGAGGATGCCAGAAGTAAGAGAACAGTAGCTATTCGAATGCTCCTGGTGACACCCAGATGCAGGGGAAGTGTGTCTATTTTATAAAGTCGATCTACTTCAATATCGCGAATGTCAAAAGGTATAGTGATCCCAATAATAAAGAACAGTTTTTCGATCATGAGCAGGTAGTGATCCAATTGGAGCTGAACTTCAAGATCTATCAGCGGAGTGACGACCAGCGCACAAACCCAAACAATGCCGATAGCAAATAACTTTACAAAAGGAAGATCACGCAATCGCTTGCCTCTACCGAAAATCGGAACTATATATAAAATGGAGACGGTCGTGGGAATTAACAAAGAGAGCAGGGTCTCCCATCGAAGCTGAAATGCCAGGTACAGACCAGCAAGGGCCGAAATAATAGCATATATAATAATATGCAACTGAAACTTGCGGATCACCTGGATTCTCCGGTTCTCCAGTTTTTTTTCTATGATGGTGAATCCAACAATGCGGTGCATCGCATAGACAAAGAGTGTACTGAAAAACATGAACCAGGCCAATCGGGAGTATGGATCGAACACTCCCATAATCCACTCCACTTGCCAGACCATGCACAAAGCACCCAGAGCAATGAAGAGATTGCTATATAAAATCAGGTCAATAAACTTGGCAATCCATCCGGACAAGACACAGTTTACAATGGTACGAGTTAAAGATACCGAAACTATAAGTCCGCTAATCGAAGTTACATATCATTATATCTTCCTATTTTTCGCATTGTAAACATATCTATGTTTGTCGAACAATTCATTGCCTCCAGACTTTCAGGCACTATCAAGCAGAAATCCTTCTCGAACGTTATAGTTCGACTGGCCATTGCATCTGTAGCCTTGAGCGTGACGGTCATGATTGTTTCATCGTCCATGATCAATGGCTTTAAGAAGGAAATCAGTCAAAAGATCTTTGATTTCTGGGGGCACATGCAGATCACTGACATTTCCACCAATCCTTTGCAGGAAAGTACACCTATGCAATTGGAGTCAGCCTTGCTCGACTCACTGACAGATATCGACCGCATTTATTATGAGTGGCCAATGTCCATACTTGGATTTCCGGTGGATCGAATGACCCAGAAACGGACAAAGGGAGGTGTGAAATATGCATACCCTTATATTCAGTTTCCAGTGGTGCTAACTACCTCAGAAGATATGGAGGGCATCATCATGAAAGGGGTGGGGCAGCAATTTCCTGATGCCTTCGAAGGGAAGTATCTGGTGGAGGGCAAAATGCCGGCACTTCATCCTGATAGTTCATCTCGGGGTATTGTAGTTTCACAGATGACTGCCAACCGACTTTTTCTTGGCTTGGGAGATCAACTGAGAATGTATTTTGTAGTGGATGGTCGCCCCCGACCCAGACGGTATGAGGTAGTCGGTATCTATAAAACAGGACTGGCGGAATATGATAAGCGAATTGCCTTCTTATCCATGTACGAACTTCAAAACATTTTGGAGTGGCGTCCTGATCAGGTCAGCGGCATTGAGGTCGTACTGGATGATATCGAAGATATTGATATAATGACCGCCTTCGTCGATCAGGAGGTATTGCCTCCCAATTTATACTCCCGCAGCATAAAAGATAAGTCCTCTAACATTTTTGATTGGTTGGAGCTTCAGAATATAAATGAAATTCTCATTCTGGGCCTTATGCTGGTTGTCTGCATTATCAACATGATCACATCTTTATTGATATTGATCCTCGAACGGACGCATATGATTGGTATCCTCAAAGCACTGGGAGGAGACAATTGGTTGATTAGAAAGATATTCATTCGTCAGGCGGCTCAAATCCTGATTTATGGGTTGGTCATCGGCAATGCTCTGGGACTGTTGCTGTGCTTTCTCCAGAAGAAATTTGAATTCATAAAACTGCATGAAGAAGATTACTATTTGGCAGTAGCTCCCATTGATTTCAACTTTTGGGTTATCATTTTGATCAACGTAGGGACATTACTGGTGACTATCCTTTTTCTGATCTTACCATCATATTTCATTAGCAGGATTTCTCCAACGAAAGCCATTCGGTTTAGTTAGTCCAAATTGTCGCAAGTGCTTTTCTGCATTATTTCTGTAGTACAGACCCCGCCACAGTAAAAAAGGTAGACGAATAACAAACAGGATGGAATGTTTCTTGTTACTTTAGATTAATTGTTGATAAGATCTTCCTAACGGTTGATTGGACTCTATGAGCACACTATTAGATATTCCGGTACTCAGGCTTTGCTGGTGCAAGCTTGAGGGCATCCTACTGCGGATGTTCTATGTGATACGAATGATACCCGTACGCATCTGGAGGATTCTTTCCCATTTTCGTAACCTGTTCATCAGGATATATCGAAACCCCAATTCACTACTGGACTTTACGGAAAATTTTTTCTGGCTGATCGAATTGATTTGCTACGTGGCAGATCTATTTGGAATACCTGAGCTCTATGAGACAATAGCAGATATCGTAAAAATCAACACACGACCTTTGACCCGGGAAGAGGAGGAAGCGATCAGAAGTCACTTTGGTGATTCACTGCAATTAAGACGGATACGTATTGACACATTTGCGTTTGGTGGCCCCAGGACGCACCATTTTGCCTATGTCAGCTTTTACACGATTAATAGTTGGGGACCCCTGCCACCTGATACTTTTATTCATGAGGTCATGCATGTATGGCAATATGAGAAGATGGGGTCGGTGTATATTCCCCGTGCTTTGAGAGCACAGTATTCGACAGAGGGTTATGACTATGGAGGATTGGAAAGTTTGGAGGAAGCTATTCACTCCGGTCAGGGACTGCAGCAATTCAATCTGGAGCAGCAGGGAGACATCATGGCCGATTACTTTCGATTGAAGCAGGGAAAAAATCCCCGATGGAGTAACATCACATCTGACGATATCTGGATTTTCGAACAGTTGCTGGAAGAAATTGGTACCAAGAAGGAAGCGGCATAGAAATCAGGGCTGTCCACGGAGGTCTGGCATTACAATGATTTAATATGGTATAATTCTATCATTTGTCCTGGCTCAGATAAAAATACCTTATGTTTGTAGCGTCTCAATCGCTTCGTCCCATGATCTGAGGATCGGGATAAGATGCGGACAAATTTTGATCAAATGAACATTTATTCAGGCAATGATTCAGTACTATCAGAAGGAGAGAGGCAGGTTAATCGAGATAGAGTCTCTAACTCCCGGCTGTTGGATCAATGTGGTCCCGCCGCACGCGCCTGAAGATCTGAACGAACTGGCGCAGAAGCTGGATATTCCCCTGGATTTCCTGACAGATTCATTGGATATTGATGAAAGATCCCGTTACGAACGCGAGGAAGGTAGCCATCTTATTCTGGTCAATACACCCATCGTTAATTTGAAAGATCAGGATAATGAAGCCTACTATACGACAGTACCTGTTGGTATTGTGATGACACCTGAGTACTTCCTCACCATTTCGGCAGCTGAAAATCCTGTGATCGCAAAATTTCTTGAAGGAAGAGTTAAGAACTTTGACCCGCATAACCGGCCGCAGTTTGTATTGCAGTTGTTTGAACAGATTGTATTCCGATTTCTTTCATGCCTGAAAAAGCTGAACCTCAAACGAAATCTAATAGAACAGGAATTGTACAATTCATCCAAGAGCTCAGAGCTAAAACAACTGCTGCGGATCGAAAAAAGTCTGGTATACTTTGTTAATTCCCTCAGCTCAAATGAACTACTTAAGCTCAAGATGAAGCGGACCGATCTTTTGAAGATCCGGGATGACGAGGATATGATGGACCTTTTTGAAGATGTAATTATTGACAATGGTCAGGCCCTTGAAATGGCCAACGTACATACGAACATCCTCAACGGGACCATGGAAGCCTATGCCAGTATCATATCAAATAACTTGAACTTTGTGATTCAGCGTCTCACCCTAATCACATTGATTCTCATGGTGCCTACCCTGATTGCATCATATTATGGGATGAATGTCAAGAGCCTCCCCCTGGCCCAAACAGAGGGTGGATTTTACTATGTAATCACCATTTCGATTGTGCTAAGTCTGATTCTTGCCTGGTTCTTCAGGAGGAGAAAGCTCTTCTGAATGTTCAACCTCAGATATCCACAGTCATCTGACACCTGAAGAATAATTTTATGATTT
Source organism: Bacteroidia bacterium (assembly GCA_030432855.1). Lineage (GTDB taxonomy): Bacteria > Bacteroidota > Bacteroidia > Chitinophagales > Saprospiraceae > JABDMH01. The sequence goes on along the minus strand of JAUILM010000108.1, from coordinate 6,545 downwards.
CTCGGAAATTTAGCAGGTAGTTAGAAACTCCATTAAGGTCATTTTGAGTCTAAAGGGATGTCGGGGATCTTCAAAAATGTTTTCAACACATTACATTTTATCGTTATATAATGAATGTCAACAGATTACATCTTTTATTAACATGTTGTTAATAACTATTCCCACGCTTCGGTGTCAGATTCTCTAATTTAGCTTTCGCATTCAAACATGACAGATTCCCCTTATATGTCATAGATGACTGAAGTACAAAATACATAGTTCTCTAGTCCCTAAGAGAGTAAGTATTTAAAAAATTTAGATATTAGAAAATTCCATATGTGTGACAGAAGTGTCAGGTAGAGTTTTCGCACTAATTGAAAGGATACGAATGGTAAAGTATTCAAAACTGTAAAAACGATAAAAATTAAGCACATGAGCACTAACCAAGAACCTATTCTAAAGGAAAATCCCGGCCGATTTGTACTTTTTCCTATAGAGCACAATGATATTTGGGCATTTTATAAAAAGCAAGAGGCATGTTTCTGGACTGCTGAAGAAATCGACTTAAGCCAGGACCTGGTAGACTGGGATCAAAAGTTGAACGATAATGAGCGGCACTTCATCAAACATGTACTGGCTTTCTTTGCGGCCAGTGATGGCATAGTAAATGAAAATCTTGCCGAGAACTTCGTAGCAGAAGTACAGTATACCGAAGCCAAGTTCTTCTATGGATTTCAGATCATGATGGAAAACATCCACTCAGAGACGTATTCACTGTTGATCGATACATATATAAAGGATCCCAAGGAAAAAGATTTTTGTCTTAATGCCATCGATACCATGCCTCCTGTGAAGAAGAAAGCAGATTGGGCACTTCGATGGATCGAAGGCGGATCCTTCGCTGAGCGCATTATCGCTTTCGCCGCCGTAGAAGGTATTTTCTTTTCAGGATCATTTTGTTCTATCTTCTGGTTGAAGAAGAGAGGATTGATGCCAGGACTCTCATTTAGTAATGAGCTGATCTCCCGGGATGAGGGTATGCATTGCGATTTTGCCTGTCTATTATATAACAAGCACATCAAGTATCCATTAGCTGAAGAAACCGTAGTAAAGATTATTATGGATGCCGTGGAGATCGAAAAGGAGTTTGTATCAGATGCACTTCCTGTAAGTTTGATTGGTATGAATGCCGATCTCATGTGTCAATACATCGAATTTGTGGCAGATCGACTCCTGGCTCAGCTAGGTTGCAGCAAACAATACAATGTTGAAAATCCATTCCCCTGGATGGATCTCATATCATTACAGGGAAAAACTAATTTCTTCGAAAAGCGCGTAGGTGACTATCAGAAGGCTGGCGTCATGGCGGACAAGGAGAAGCAGGTCTTCAAACTGGATGAAGACTTCTAGTACTAAATAATTCCAGGGCTGAAATGCCCTGGACTCAAATAAGATCACTAGCTAACTCATGTTCCTCACTAAATCAAGGCATTCTTACTAACCACCAAACTTATTTATCATGAAAGTCATCAAGCGAAGCGGTAAAAAAGAAAATGTAAGTTTTGATAAGATCACCGCAAGAATCAAGAAACTCTGTTACGGACTTAATACAGAATTTGTAGACTCGATCGAAATATCGAAACGAGTAATACAGGGACTGTATGATGGTGTGACAACAGTAGCTCTTGATAACCTGGCCGCTGAAACTGCCGCTTCCATGGCCACAGTGCACCCCGACTATGCCTTACTAGCCGCAAGAATAGCAGTGTCTAACCTCCATAAGGAAACACGAAAGTCATTTTCGAAGACCATGGAGGACCTGTATAAGTACATTGATCCCAAGACGGGAGATAAAGCTGGTTTGATTGGTGATTCTACCATTGAAATCATTCGAAAGCACAAGGATCAGATTGATTCGGCCATTATATATGATCGTGACTACATTTTTGACTACTTCGGATTTAAGACTCTGGAGCGATCATATCTGCTGCGTATGGATGGCCAGGTAGTGGAGCGTCCTCAGCATCTTTTGATGCGTGCTTCTATTGGTATACATGGTGAGGATATTGATTCTGCGATCGAGACCTACAACCTGATGTCAGAGAAGTGGTTCATTCACGCAACTCCAACCTTGTTTAATGCAGGTACACCCAAGCCTCAACTTTCATCTTGCTTCCTGCTATCCGCAACGGATGACAGCATTCCCGGTATCTTCGAAACATTGAGTCGATGTGCCAAGATCTCTCAGTCTGCTGGTGGTATCGGACTAAGCATTCATAATATTCGTGCGAAAGGAAGTTACATTAAAGGTACAGGTGGGACCAGTAATGGAATCATACCGATGCTCAAGGTCTATAATGATACGGCAAGATACGTGGATCAGGGAGGAGGAAAGCGTAAAGGAGCTTTCGCCGTATATCTGGAGCCATGGCATGCAGATGTACAGGATTTTCTCGAGCTGAAGAAGAACCACGGTAAGGAAGAAATGCGGGCCCGCGACCTATTTTACGCATTGTGGATACCCGACTTATTCATGGAGCGTGTGAAAGAAGGTGGTATGTGGTCACTATTCTGCCCCAATGAGTGCCCCGGTCTTTATGATTGTTACGGAGATGACTTCAAGGCTTTGTACACAAAATATGAGTCGGAAGGTAAGGCTCGAAAAGTGGTGAAAGCCCAGGACCTATGGTTTCAGGTACTTGAGTCTCAGATTGAAACAGGCAATCCTTATATCCTGTACAAGGATGCAGCTAATAAGAAGTCTAATCAGAAGAACCTGGGTACGATTCGATCCAGTAACCTATGCACAGAAATCATTGAGTATACTGCACCCGATGAGGTGGCAGTTTGTAACCTGGCTTCCTTGAGTCTGGTCAAATTTGTAGAAGATGAGAAATTTGACTTCCAGAAACTCTATGAGATCGCCAGGGTGGTAACGAGAAACCTGAATAAGGTGATCGATATCAACTACTATCCAATACCGGAGGCCAGAAATTCCAATATGCGTCACCGACCTATCGGTATTGGAGTTCAGGGGCTTGCGGATGCATTCATCAAGATGCGATTTCCATTCGATAGTGATGAGGCACGACAGCTCAACAAGGACATTTTCGAAACGATCTACTTTGCGGCACTTACCGAGAGTAATGCAATTGCTCAGGAAGAAGGTGCCTATGAAACCTACGAAGGATCACCTGCCAGTAAAGGTATTCTACAGTTTGACTTGTGGAATGTAACACCGAGCGATCGATGGGACTGGGCTGATCTGAAGGAAAAGATAAAGGAACACGGCATCAGAAATAGTCTACTGCTGGCACCCATGCCAACAGCAAGTACTTCACAAATACTCGGTAACAATGAGTGTTTTGAGCCGTACACATCCAATATATACACCAGAAGAACACTGAGTGGAGAATACATTGTTGTAAACAAACACCTCCTTAACGATCTGATAGATTTAGGACTTTGGGATACTGAAATGAAAGAACAACTCATGGCAGCCAATGGATCTATACAACATATAGAGGCCATCCCAAATGACTTGAAAGCTTTATATAAGACTGCTTACGAGTTGAGTCAGAAAGTACTGATTGATATGTCAGCCGATCGGGGTGCATATATCTGTCAGAGCCAGAGCCTAAACCTATTTGTTGAAGATGCCAGTTTTGGCAAACTAACGTCTATGCATTTCTATGCATGGCAGGCAGGATTGAAGACAGGTATGTACTACATGAGGTCAAAAGCCGCCGTGGATCCGATCAAATTTACTTTGAGCCAAAAGCACCAAAGGAAATTTAGTGAGGAGGGTACATTGGTAAGCTCTGAAGTGGCAGAACCCGCTATGGCTTGCAGTCTGGATGATCCCACCTGTGAAGCGTGCAGTGCATAAAAACTGGCATTATACTGAATTCTCATACAGTAATTGCAACCGCCACATCAATCTCAGTAACGATGTAGCGATAGCTTGGCAAGGATTGCCGCAGGGCGTCCGTAGAGAATTACAGTCTTTTTTTACCATTCTTAAAGGGCGAACAGAATGCTGTTCCCCTTTTTTTGTTTTTATATTTAATTACGACCGGGAATTCATTTTCGAAGAGAGAGATTCGTTCTAAATATAAACCAATTAAAATGCAGAGAAATATTTGGCTGCTTATCATGGGACTGATGGCGTGTACTTCGACACCTGAAAAAGATCTCACGAAAATTCAGACAGACTTTGATGAAATGCTGGAGTCGTACCATGAAGCCAGATTATCACTCTATCCTCTGGAAGCTACTTTTGCTGGAGATGCCCGTTTTAATGATAAATTTCCGAACAATTTATCCGAAGAGTTCCTGGCGGCGGAAAAGTCGTTTTACGCTCAATATCTCTCTGCACTGGAGGATTTTGATGATAATGATTTAGATAGATCTCAGGTGGAGAGTAAGGAGATATTGCGATGGGAGTGTGAGATAAATCTGGAGAGGATGGAATTTCCGGAACGAAACTATATACCGATCGATCAAATGTGGTCGGTCAATCTCATGATGGGTCAACTGGCGGGTGGCACTTCTGCACAACCTTTTCAGACAGTGGAAGATTATCATCACTGGCTTTCTCGACTGCGGGGATTTACCGTCTGGATGACAAGTGCACTGGACAAAATGAAGGGAGGGATGGAAGCAAAATACGTCTTGCCTAAATCACTGATTTCAAAAGTGATTCCTCAATTTGGAGCACTGGTGGATGATCAGGACCTACAAAATCATCTGTACTACAGTCCTATGAAACTGATTCCTGCGTCTTTTTCAGAGGATGAAAAGAAGGCCCTTGATCAACTATATACAGCATTTCTGACCGACACGCTGATCCCTACTTTTGGAGCACTGAATACATTTTTTTCCGGACCGTACATGGAGGCAGGTCGTGAATCCAGCGGCTATAATGATTTAAGTAATGGAGATGCATATTATGCGCATCAAATAAAAAAATATACTACCACAGATATGTCTGCGGATGAAATTCATCAATTGGGATTGAATGAAGTTAGCCGATTACTATCTGAAATGGAGGAAGTGAAAGCGGAAGTAGGTTTTGAGGGAGATATAAAGGCATTTTTTGATCATGTCCGGACGAATCCCGATTTAATGCCTTATGATGATCCCCAGCAGGTAATTGATCACTTCAATGAAATCCATGAGCGAATTAAACCCCAGGTGGATGCATTATTTGATTTGCAACCTAAGACGGCCTTTGAGGTGCGTCGTACAGAGGCCTTTCGGGAGGCGAGTGCCAGTGCAGAATATAATCAGGGATCGCTGGATGGTACACGACCTGGTATTTTTTATGTGCCTATTCCTGATGTAGAAAAATACAATATCGTCAGTGACGAAGATCTCTTTCTACATGAGGCTATTCCCGGGCATCATTTTCAGGTATCATTGCAGCAAGAAAATCAAGACCTACCTGATTTTCGAAAAATATTATGGTACAGTGCATACGGTGAAGGTTGGGCTCTCTACACCGAATCACTGGGTAAGGAGTTGGGACTATATACAGATCCTTATCAGTACTTTGGCATGCTCAGTGCAGAAATGCACCGTGCCATTCGTCTGGTGGTAGATACCGGTATACACGCTAAAGGCTGGACACGTGAAAAAGCAATTCAATATTCTCTCGAAAACGAGGCGGAATCAGAGGCAGGCATTATTTCGGAAATAGAACGATATATGGCCAATCCCGGTCAGGCGCTTTCTTATAAGATTGGTCAATTAAAAATTCTCGAATTAAGAGCCAGAGCTGAGCAGGAACTGGGAGATAAATTTGATATAAAGGAATTTCATAATCAGGTATTGGAGTCAGGTTGTGTTCCATTAAGTTTTCTTGAGAATAAAATAGATGCATGGATTAAGAATAGTTGATTAAAATGGAAGGTCATTCTTCCTTCAATGTCTTTGCGGGATCCAATTGATATGTTCGCCATGCACTCAATCCAATAGTACCAACCGTCAATAGAACGGTAGTCAAAAGGCATAAAATAAAAATGCTTAAATCAACACTTACTCGATGGGCGAATCTTTCTAACCACATGCTCAGAACATACTTTGCCAGGATTAAGGCTGGAATCCCCGATAGTGCGATGAGAAAGATTTGATGTCGGCTAAATTGCAGCAACACATGGACAAATTGAGCACCACATATTTTACGGATGGCAACTTCTCTGATTCTCTGCTGTGCAATAAAAATTGAAAGTGCAAAGAGACCATTAAAGGAGATAAGGACCGTGAGGATGCAGAGGAATAAGAATAATTTTGCTTGATTTTTCTCCTGATCGTATTGATTGCTTATTTCCTCGTCGAGAAATTCATAGTAAAAGGGTTCAGTAGGAAATTGACTTTCCCAGGAGGTACTTAGAGTCGATAGCGCTTTATCAATGTCCTGTCCTATTTTTACGGTGAGTTGATCTGGCTCCCCCAGCCTGAATAATTGTGGAGCCACATCAACGTAAAGGGGTTCCTGATAAAAATCTTCCACAACTCCGACTACAATTAAATAGTTGGGATTTCCACTACCACCTAATCGGATA
>JAUILM010000946.1 GCA_030432855.1 Bacteroidia bacterium | reverse complement strand
GGAGGTATCTCCAATCTCAATCGTTTGCCACGTGCCATTGTCATGGTTGACATTCATCACGAGCACATTGCACTGGCAGAAGCCAGAAAACTGGGTCTGAAGACATACGGTATGGTGGATACCAATTCGGATCCACGACTGATCGACTTCCCCATCCCTGCTAACGATGATGCTTCCAAGTCCATTAAGATTATCACCGGGTATATTGCTGAGTGCATACGTGAAGGACTGGAGGAAAGGAAAAAGGCCAAGGAAGAGGTAAAGAGTAGTGTGGCAGCGGGTTAATAACCCCGAATTAGTACTATTTCAAAAAAAGCGAAATCGAATATAAACTATGAGCGATGTAAAAATATCAGCATCTGATGTCAAAAAACTGAGAGACCAGACCGGTGCCGGAATGATGGATTGCAAAAAAGCCCTGGCAGAAGCTGGAGGTGATTTTGATAAAGCCATCGAAATCCTGAGAAAAAAAGGCCAGAAACTCTCTATGAAGAGAGCCGAAAGAGAGGCCAAAGAGGGAGTTGTTTACGCCCTTGTGTCTGATGACAAGAAAAAGGGAGTAATCATCAAACTAAGCTGCGAAACTGATTTCGTAGCCAAGAATGATGATTTTGTACAATTTACCCAGGAAATCGCCAGGATTGCCCTGGATACATTCCCGGCAGATGCTGAAGCTCTGGCCAATGAAAAACTGGACGGACTGACTATCGGAGAGAGAGTAATAGAGCAGGTTGGAAAAATAGGCGAAAAGATTGAATTGGCTGCCTACGAAAAACTGGAAGCTCCCCAGGTGGTATCATATATACATATGGGGTATAAAGCTGCCGTCCTGGTAGGTCTGAATAAAGATGATGACAGTTTTGAAGACGCAGGAAAAGATGTGGCTATGCAAGTGGCAGCCATGAAACCGGTAGCACTGGACAAGGATGGCGTTTCACAGGAAGTGATAAATAAGGAAATCGAGATTGGCAAGGACCAGGCCCGAATGGAAGGTAAGCCTGAAGCTATCCTGGAAAAAATAGCAGTTGGAAAACTCAATAAATTTTTCAAAGAAAATACACTGCTTAACCAAAGCTTTGTTAAAGACAGCAAATTATCAGTAAGTGATTATCTAAAAGGCCTCGATAAAGAACTTACCGTAGAAGACTTCCGGCATATAGCACTCGGATAAAACATGAAAGAGCGAATCCATCTGGTTTCGCTCTTTTTTTTAACCACTACTAATATGTAATATGGCTCTGCAGTACCGACGTATCTTGCTAAAACTCAGCGGTGAATCCTTGATGGGTGATCAGTCATACGGGATTGATCCCAAAATGTTGATGCATTACGCTCACCAAATAAAGGACTTGCGTGATTTGGGCGTAGAAGTTGCTGTAGTAATAGGAGGTGGAAATATTTTCCGCGGGCTACAGGCAGATAATTCCGGTATTGAGCGCGTTCAGGGTGATTACATGGGTATGATGGCCACCGTGATCAACGGTATGGCCATACAGAGTGCTCTGGAGGGGCTGGGTGTATTTACCCGACTCATTTCAGCTATTGAGATGAAAGAAATTGCCGAACCTTATATCCGTCGGCGTGCTATCAGGCACCTGGAGAAAGGAAGGGTTCTGATTTTTGCCGCCGGTACTGGCAGCCCGTATTTTACTACAGATTCAGCTGCAGCTTTGAGAGCCAATGAGATGGCTGCAGATGTCATTCTCAAAGGAACTCGTGTGGACGGCATCTACTCAGCCGACCCTGAACTTGACGAAGATGCTATTAAGTACGATCGACTTTCTTTCGAAGAAGTTATTTCCATGGATCTGAAGGTAATGGATATGACCGCCTTTACCTTATGTAAAGAAAATGACCTGCCGATCATAGTTTTTAACATCACCAAAGAAGGAAACCTCAAGAGAATTGTCATCGGTGAGCCGGTGGGAACGGTGGTCAGATAGACACCAGACCATATCCAACAGTTGAACCCGGACTATGCATTAGACCTTTCTATTACGAGCCAAATATGCTGCAAATACGGGCACATAAGCACTTTTTGATTCTCACTCCCGCCTTTGGCGGGACAG
>JAUILM010000107.1 GCA_030432855.1 Bacteroidia bacterium | reverse complement strand
TGTTTTGTTTACAGACATCCACCATTTCCTGAGCGTCCTTCGCGTTGACGGACATGGGTTTTTCGCATATCACATGCTTTCCTGCATTGGCTACTCCGATGGTGTGTGGCTTATGTAATGCATTAGGTGTGATGACATAGACGGCATCTATATCCGGGTTGTTCTTTATGTCACCATAGTTCTCATAATTGTAGCAGTTCTTATCAGGGATGTCATAGGTTTTCTGCCATTCTGCGACCTTGGAGGGCGTTCCACTTATCACGCCAACCAGCTTAGCCCGGGTGCATGTCTCCATCGCTTTAGCCACCCGGGTACCATAACTACCCAGTCCCATAATGGCTACGCGTAAAGTGCCCTCTCCTCCGGGCGCAGGTTGATAGGTAGGTATGTTTTTAGTAGCGTCTAAAAGAAAAGGTGACCCAAGTGCAGTCACTCCCAGCTTCTGCAGAAAATCTCGTCGAGAACTCATGTTTGTTTGTTTTTATGCAACTGTATAATATGTTATCAAAAAGTAGAATCTAAATATAAGGATTAGGATTTACAGCGTATCATGACAAAAGTTTTCGTACAGATTTGATATACCCTTACCCTATATGCTGCACTGCATTTCCTATTCGATTCCAGGTGAAATGGGTACCCGCCTTCACTAATTATGGCCCTGACTGACAATAGGGTTCTCGATAGTAGCAGTATGTATCTTCAAAACTTCTGATACCACCTTTATTCAGATTTTTATTTACTTTGATCACCTCAGACACACAAATCCTTGGGATAACCGTATACTACCTTAATGAAGTCGTATCTACTAGGCTTACTATTTTTGACCACTCAAATGCTGGGTGCGCAAGTCAACACATTTGTAAAGCTACCTATCGACTCAGCCCTGGTATGGCTAAACGATAACTATATAGACAATCCACAAGATTTTCATGAAAGATCCCTCCAGACGCTTAAGCGGGCATACCAGGAAAATGATGATCAGCTAAAGGGTGAAGCCCACCTGCTATTGATGCGTTGGCATGCGTACTATGTCCCGTTTACAATGGATTCGGTTTATTATCACGGAGAAAAGGCCAGGGTGTTTTTTGAGCGTGCTAATGACCTGTCAGGTCTTGCTTCTGCGATAGTGCTCCTGGGCTTTGAGTATGTTGATCAGAACGATGTAGACCGGGCAGAAGAGTTGATCTTTGAGGCTGTTGATATATATGAAGCGCTGGAAGATAGGCAAGGCATCTTAGATTGCTACATCAAGTTGTCAAAAGTTTTTCGAGATCAGAAGTCAGCAGAACTTGCGATCAGATATGCGCTGGATGCCCTTGAAATTGCCCGGGACCTGGAAGATCACTATTCGATGGCCATGTCATACATGCGGCTTATCAGAGCATATCATGAAAATGGTCAGTTAGAGAAAGGAATTGAGGCGGGTGATAATTGTATTAAGACGGTCAATAATTTTGTTCCGGAAGAGAGGTTTCTGCTAGCCAGAGGGTATAGCTACCGAGGTGACATCTGGTCTGATTTGGGAGATTATCAGAAGTCACTGGAGGATAATAGGATGTCATATTCTATTGTGGTAGAAAGAATGGGCGCAGAAAAACCAGCTACTCAGACGTATCGGGCAGGTATTGGATATGCGTATTATTATCAGGGCAACTACAAGGACGCTATCCCCCATCTCACAGCAGCTATTGGGGGCTACAAGGATCTGGGACAAGATCGTGGGCCTACCATGCAAAAGCTATACGAAACATTGGCTGGCTGCCATTATCACCTGGGTGATTACAAAGAAGCATACCTCAATCAAGAACTTGGACATGCGGTTTTTGATACCCTCATGAAAAAGAGGATTGTGAATATGGAAAACGAAGCATTGTTTAAATATGAGTCGGGTAAAAAAGATCAGGCCCTTGCCGAGCAGGAAACAGTCATACGACAAAATGGTCGAATTCAATGGATGGGTGCCGGATTAATTGGCTTACTTGTACTCTTTTTAGGAACACTTTTCTACTATTTCCGACGCAATAAAAAGACCTCAGATGCCTTATTCCTGAAAAATCAGGAAAATGAACTTCTGCTGAAGGAAATACATCATAGGGTGAAAAACAATCTTCAGACCATCTCTAGTCTTCTCAGTTTGCAGTCTGAAAGTATAAGTGATAAAAATGCCCTTGATGCTGTCCAGGAAAGCAGGAATAGAGTGGCCTCGATGGCACTGATTCATCAAAAGTTATATCAGGGTGAAAATCTGGCCGCTATCGAAATGAGGGACTATTTTGAGACTATCGGCAGAGCTATTAAAGAGTCCTTTGGTAAAAAGACTGAAAACGTTTCTTTAAAAATCGATATGTCGGAAGTTGAACTAGATGTTGACACGGCAATTCCCATTGGATTAATTACCAATGAATTAATCACCAACTCACTCAAGCATGCATTTCCTGACAATCAGAAAGGTGAGATCCTGATTAGTATGGAAATGGAAAAAGATGGACTGCTTAAGTTGCTAATTTCGGATAACGGGCAAGGTACTTCCACTGGATCAGGTACACAGAATGAAAAAGGGTTTGGTTCTATGTTGACTCAATTACTGACTATTCAATTGGGTGGGTCTCTGGAGAAATCAACCGCATCAGGTACCACCACCATTATCCATTTTCCTTTACAGAAAAAATCTGTTGCTTAAATCATTGAATTATGGATGAAGGTACGGCGACTAAAATTCTAATGGTGGAAGATGATATGATCATTGCTGCCGACATTTCTTTGCAACTTACCAAATTAGGATATCAGGTAATAGGAATAAATACATCTGGGGTAGATGCAATTAAAACGATTGAAGGAAATCGCCCGGACATAATTCTGATGGATATAGTCCTGACTGGAGATATGAACGGGATTGATGCTGCGCACATTATTCTTGAAAGATTTCAAATTCCACTGATTTTTCTCACCTCCAATTCGGATGATGCCACTTTTCAGAAGGCCATTAGGGCTAAACCCTATGCCTTTATTTCTAAGCCGTTTCAAAAGTCTGATTTGGAACGCACCCTTAAATTAACGGTGCAACGCATTGCAGCTGATCAGGAAATAGTAGATGCCCAGGATTCAATTGACCATATTTCCACAATGAACGATAGGCTCTTTATTCGTCATAAAAATGAACTGGTTAAAGTGTTACTATCGGACATCCTGTATGCAGAAGCTGATAGAAGCTATTCGAAAATTCATACGGATAAGCACACATATCTCTTGTCAGTACCGCTTCGCACTATTGAGTCTCAGTTGCCTTCTGACGTGTTCGTGAGGATCCATAGATCTTATGTTGTCAATTTGTCAAAAGTTGATTCTATCAGTGAATATCACGAATATCTGACCATTCAATCTCACAAGATTTCCATTGCAAGAAGATCGAAAGAGGAAGTAGTAAAGCGATTAAAAATGATTTAATGGAAGACATGGGTCACCGATAGGAAACTAGTTCGGACCACCGGGAAGGTTTATACATTATCATTGGAAATCATACCTACCTTTTACATCACTTATAGAGAGTAGGTTTTTATTTGAGCCTACTCTGTTATTTTTTTGTCATGGTAATGAAATGGTTGTGGTAAGGCAAGCTGCATGTAAAATATTAATTATCGAAAGTCAGCTGATCATAGCCGCTGATATTTCCCTGCAGTTGTTAAAAATGGGATATGAGGTGGTCGGAATATGTACGCCCTCTGATGATACTATGAAAACCATCCGAAGTTGTCGGCCAGATCTTGTGCTGATGAATATTAAGATGTATGGCATTGACCGTAAAATCAACATGGCAAGGACCTTTATGCAAGACCTGGGATTGCCAGTGATTTTTATCAGTGCACATACAAATCAAGAGGTCTTATTGCAGGTCATGTCTGCTCAACCCTATGCATTTGTTCCAAAACCTTTTGCCGCTAGGGATCTTGAAAGAGGTTTGAAAACTGCTTTCGATAGATTGAAATCTGAGCGATTATGGATGCCTGCGTATCATGAATCAGGGTAGGCAATTGTCATCTTTCACGACTAGCCGCTTGGAAAGGATCGATTGCCACTCGGATAAGAAATGCTGCCACTCGGACAAGAGCACGTAAAGTCATAGATCCGGGCTCTAACTTTAAGATGAAAGTATCCTGAAACCCTTTTGAAATCTCCAGTGGAAAATAGACAAGTACGAAGTCAATCTATCGTATTTGCCTAAGGATCCCGAGATATCCAACACACTGAACCGAACTGCTCAACTGACGGTCGTTTGGCGTGCCTTGGTCAAAAAAATGAGCAAATGAAAGCTAAAAAAAGATCCAGGTCGCATCCGGATACGGATTGTGAGTCCCGTCCTGCAGGAAAGCATAATAGAAAACTTGCAGTATTTCGCCACTGTTACTTTCGTTTTGGGTTGAGCGCCCGATACTGCTGCACAATGCTCATGCTTAGTGTGCTCTTTCTTCCCCCATCGAAAGCTCAGGACGTGGGTAATAGTTACAATCAACTGCGAAATTTTCGAGATCAGACACTGGGCATAAATGGAGGGTTATCGATTACCAGCAACCTGTATACTTCAAGCGGTATTGAACCCAGACGTGATCGATTTCAATGGCTGGTGAATATGAATACCAACTTATCTTTCATGGGTATCAATGCTCCCTTTGCATTTAGTTTCTCAGATGGAAATCAACAGTTCAATTTGCCTTCCTACACCTTCACTGGGATCAGTCCCACCTACAAATGGGCCACGCTTCATCTGGGTGATCGCAATATGCTATTCTCGAAATATACATTGTCAAATATAAACTTCAGAGGTGCTGGCGTTGAATTGACACCTGGCAAATGGAGAGTATCGGCTATGACCGGTAGATTGCGAAGAGCGGTGGCTGAGGATTTGAATAGTCGACAAATGCTGGACCCTGCATATGCACGAAAAGGCTGGGGCGTAAAAGTCGGATATGGTGACAGGGACTTCTTTATGGACCTGATTCTATTTGGTGCACAAGATGATCCTAACTCCATTTCAACTCCCACCGTGTTTGATGTACTGCCTTCTGAAAATGTAGTGGTCGGTCTCAAAGGAGCTAAAACGCTCTTTAAACGTGTGGCACTCGATTTTGATCTAGCCCGGAGTGCTCTGAATCAAGATCGAAGACTGGACGAAAACCCTGGCAATTTCTCAGGATTACAAAGTACAATTTTAGGTCTGTTTCAACCGAATGAATCGGCGATTTTTGGAAACGCCAGTAATATTGGTCTAAGCTATCGGGCCAGTACCTACCAACTTCGCCTGGCCAGAGAACGAATTGATCGGGGGTTCAAGACACTGGGATCGCTCTTCTTTAACAGTGATATAGAGAACTATACTGGCCAGATTACCAGCAAATTATTTAAGAACAAATTGGCATTGGGTCTCAATGGGGGTATACAGCGGTCCAATATTGATGATCGTGAGAAAACCTCCAGCGACCGGGTGATTGGGGCCGTGTCACTTGCTTATACACCACAGGAACGATGGTACTTCAGTACGTCTTATTCTAATTTTGAAAACACAACCAAATTGAGGGCTCAGGATGATCCTTTGAGTCCTGTGGATTCGATATTCCTGGCTCAGCTAACGCAATCGGCCAGCTTTGTCACTAACTATCAAATACACCAGGAATTCAACCCGTCGTCCATATCATTTATGTTCAACTATCAGACTGCTAATAGCATCGAAAATGATATAGTGGTAGAGGATGCGAAATCGAAATTTTACAATGCTATGTTATCCTACAATCACAAGTGGGATTTACCGGCACTAAACTTCACGAGTTCTGTCAGTCTCAACCAGAGTGATTTTGCATTTGTAAGTACCAGGACATTCTCGACTACCGTAGGATTACAAAAGTCATTTTCGCAGAACAAAGTGCAGGCAGGCATCCGTACCACTTTCAGCAATATAACTATGGATGGGTCGGGTGCTGATCGAGTACTATCACTGGGTCTTAACGGTAATTTTCAATTGCCGTACAATCAGGGCCTTTCTGCTTCTCTAAATATACTGAGAAGAGCGGGTAATATTGCTGATCGACCCTCATTCACGGAGCTGTATGGTGATATCAGATACACCTACCAATTCACCACTCAGGCCAGAATTTTCAAAAATAAGACAGATCAAAATCCCAACGATGAATAGTCGCTTGTTCTCCCTTATATTAATGCTGACCTGCCTGATCTCAGGAGAGGTTATAGCACAGAAAGCCTATCCCGTCAATATCGTGACACAAGCTATGCCTCCCCATTCCGGTGTGTTGTCTGATTTTGTGGCTCCGGGACTTAATAAGATGGCGGTCACGCTGGTGCTCAACGATGCCAGTGAGTTGTCCTATCAGGTAAGGCTTCGTCTCACGATAGAGGGCCCCGGCATCACCATACAGACAAATCCGAACGCCGTACTTAATCCGATTACGCTGACGTACGGCGTACCGGTGCAAATGATTAGCGCAGACCTAAGCCCATATTTTGACCTCAACAATCTGGTCTTTTCCGGAATTACGAAACAGCAATATCTGGATGCCGGTGGTCTTCCGGATGGACTCTATAATTTTTGCTTTGAGGCAGTAGATTACGACCGGTTTAGCGAAGATCCAGCCTCAGCCCGAAGTTGCGCTTTGATAAATGCCGTAGTCAATGATCCACCAGTAGTACTCTCGCCCATTGGAAGTACACTCACTTCTGAACCCCAGCAACTGGCCATACAATGGCAGGCAATGCATGCCGGCACGTTTCCCACAGAATATGATGTACAGATCTTCGAGTACCCAGAGTCATCGTCGCTCACCATCGATCAAATATTTGACTATCAACAACCCTTCTTTCAAAAGACCATAATGGGTGCCACCACCACACTTGTCTCAGCTGCCGATCCGGCACTGGCCTGGGGTCAACGGTATCTCATCAGAGTACGGGCCAGGGATGTCACAAGTACCCATTTTTTCAAGAATCAGGGATGGAGTGAGTATCAGCAGTTCTATTATGGTGAAGCATGTCAACCTCCAGAGGGACTACAAATTGTGAGCTCTGATCTGGAGTCGGTAAACCTGGCATGGTTAGCCCCTCCGGGAGCTTCTACATTTGTCGTACGCTATCGGAATGCGTCCATACCCGGGTCACCCTGGTATGAGGACGAGACTAATTTCATACAGCACACCATTTCGGGCCTGACAGTCGGTGCTACCTATGAGTTTCAGGTACAAACGACCTGTGGTGGTACAACTTCCAGTGAGTGGTCCCCATCGGTGAGTATTCTCATTGAGAATCCTCTCGGTGATCTGGGGGACTTCCAATGCGGGGATGTGCCGTCGGTGGCTAGACCCTCCTCTCTGTATCCCATCGCTAATCTAAATCTTGGCGATGTCGTGCGGATCGGTCATTTTGATATGATTATTAGTACTGTCACCAAAAATGGAGATGTCTATGAAGGGAAAGGCACCATCAATGTTCCCTGGCTTTCGCGAAATATGAAAGTCGAGTTCAATGATATTAAAGTAAATGTAGAACGTATAGTCTATGACGGAACGGTACAGGCTCAAACCAAAGGAGAAAACAGCGTTCCTGAATTAGCACCCCTGTCTGATTCTGCTGCCGCGGCACAAGACTTCAGTTTCTGCACGATGCCTCCCAATCCTATACTTGATTCTACTGCACAGACTGCGCCTCAGGATTCCAGCGCTGCCGCCGGTACGCCTGCACAAGATACCACTGCGATTGCACAGCAACCTGCCAATCCTGCTGATACCAGCGCCACGTCCACTGATCCAAGCACGGTGGGTACCTCTCTTTTTCACAATATAGAGGGATCAGTACTGCCCATTGGTGTGAAGCCACATGCGGATAGTATCAAGTATACCATCTACATCCATAAGATGGTCTTTTTCCCGAATAAGCCGGCTCAGCTGGATGCGGTGATGGCGGCGACAATACCTGGTATCAACTACAAGATCAAATTTAAATCCAAAGGCACAACTTTCCATCCCGGAGGTATGAGCGGAGAATCTCGATTGATGTTGCCGTTCAATTTAAGTCTGCCCTTGCAGGGGAAATTCCGACTGAACATTTTGGGACATAATGGTGGGACTTACGTCAGCTGGGATTGCAATGGATTTAAGCAATTCAGTATAGACGCTTCGGTAGATATCTGTCCCAGTATTATTGTTCCGGTGAAGAATGACATGTCTCCCGATACGACCAGCTATGTCACAGCAGCTTTTAGTGTCAATGTACAAGACCTGGAAAGCATGGTTGTAGATCTTTCAATCCAGCCCTTTATGGTGCGTAAACTACCGGGATTTGTATGGTCTGTCGACAGAGCTGTCTTTGACTTTAGTGACACCTACACTCCGACCGGCATGCAATTTCCGCTAAAGTACAACCACCCGGATGTAAGTGCGCTGGGTGTTCCCGGCAAGTTATGGCAGGGATTCTATGTGAAGAGTGCCAGAGTAAAACTCCCGGATGCGATTACACAGGATACCACGACAGTACCTGCAGGGGTCGGATCCGCACAGGTGGATACTCAACTGATCAATGAAAGTGTACGCACCGGTATTTCCATCGGTGTGGAAAATCTCGTCATTGACTACACAGGATTTTCCGGGGCTATTTTCGGTACCGATCTTCTCACCCTTGATGAAGGAAAAATCGGAACCTGGCGAATGTCAGTGGATTCAGTAGCTATTGCTGTCAAACAGAACATACCGAATGGCGGTGGTTTCTCCGGTCAAATTAGAATGCCCATGTTTGATAGTACCACCCTGGGTTACAAGGCATTCTTCATGCCCATTACGGAGCAATACCTGTTTTCTGTGGATGTGCAGGATCAAATGGTACTTAAATCACCCGCCATGGGTGGGTCTAGTTTCATCATCGACAAGAACTCCAAAATCAGCGTTGAATACACGGAGCGGTACGGCTTCATAGCAAAAGCGGTACTTAATGGTACCGCTACTTTTACCACCGGAGTGCAAGGGGACAATGCAACGGATGCTGGATCAGGTGCGACGGGAGGAGCTGCTAATGTCGCCTCATCAAGTGTCCCTAAAGATTCTCTGAAAATCCATGGGATCGCTTTTCAAAATCTGGAACTCTCTACCAAAGAACCATACCTAAAACCAGGTACCTGGCAGTATAGTAGTCAGGGAAAGCAAGATCAAATGGGAGAATTCCCAATCACTATCAATGCAATAGGTTTCATTAAAGATCAGGTAACCGAAGAAGTGGGATTTGTGATCGATGCCGATGTCAACCTTATGAAGGATGCCGACAATGGCTTTGCCGCAGGCGGACGCATTATGGTCCTCTGCAATATCGATCTTGTGGATGGAGTGCAGCAGTGGACATTCTCGCGTGTCAAAGTCGAACGACTGAGCCTCGATGTAAGTGGGCCGGGATATGCGTTCAAGGGCCGCATAGATTTCTTTGAAAATAATCCGGTGTTCGGAACCGGAATGCGAGGAGCGATCCGTGCTTCTTTCCAACCGAAAATCGATGTGGGAGCCGTGATACAGTTTGGGTCTGTGAATGGGTATCGATACTGGTTTGCCGATGCCGCGGTTTCTTTTGCTCCTGGAGTCCCACTGGGTCCCTCCGGCCTGACCCTTTATGGATTTGGTGGTGGAGCCTATTACCATATGCGTAGAGAAGGATTCACTAAGGTTTCTTTACCAGAACCTTCACCCAGTGTTTCCAAGGACTCGCTTTCGTTTGATGATATTCCTTCTCAACTCGGTCAGTCGATGACGGGTATAAAATATGTGCCTGATGATGAAATTCTGATCGGGATTAAAGCCATGGTAGCGCTTGGGACTGCGGCAAGAGAGGTATTCAATGCCGAGCTTCAGTTTGAAATAAGTTTTACGGCAGCGGGTGGATTAAACCAGATAGGCTTCCTGGGAGATGCACGATTTATGACCCCGCCTGGTCCGGATCAGGATCCGTCCCTCCGTGTGGTGCTGGATATGGTTTATGATCATCCGAATCAATCGTTTCATGCCCAGCTCGATGTCTATGTCAATGCCGCGGGTGGTGTCATACGAGGGGCCTATCCCTACAATCGGGCAGGGACAGGCATCATTCATGCCGACCCCGAGGACTGGTATATCCATCTGGGAACTCCAGACAATCGAGTACGACTTGCATTGGATCCCAAGGGCATGGCCAATATGAAAGCTAAGAAAGCGGGTGGTACCGGGAATACACCGGCTCAAGACTCGCTTATACCCGATATAGGAATCTTACTGACCGCCTATCTGGATGTGGGTACGATTATACCAGAGTTTCCTACGCCCTTTAGTCATAACCCCGCAATACGTGCCAAGGTGCAGGCTATTTTGGGAGATATCGATATGCCGAATCGGACGGGTAATAGTCTACTTGAAAATGGAGGAGGTATCATATTCGGTGCCACGCTGGATGTGGTTATGCCGGAGTTAACCTTCCTGATCTTCTATGCTTCTTTTGAAGCCAGTTTGGGCTTCGATGTCATGTTGCGAAATTATGGCCCGGATGCCCGATGTGCAGGAGATGAAGCATCGGATCAGCCCATTGGTATTAATGGCTGGTATGCTCAGGGACAGTTCTTTGCCTATTTGGCAGGAGCCATTGGCATCAAAGTCGACATCTTTGGACTCAAGGCGAAATTCGAAATTTTAAACTTGGCAGCAGCAGCCGTCCTGCAGGCCAAACTTCCCGAACCATTCTGGGCTCGCGGTATTGTGGGTGGGAGGTACTCTATACTGGGAGGATTGATCAAGGGAAAATGTCGATTCGAATTTGAGGCTGGAAAGGTGTGTGACATAGTGGGAGCCTCAGAGTTGCAGGGCATTCAACTCATCTCATCCATTACACCGGATGAAAACTCCAGTACGGATGTGGATGTATTTATCAGACCTCAAGTGGCCTTTAATATACCTATTGGAGAATCATTCTCCCTCACTAACAGTAACGATGAAGAGGTCTTCTACATGCCAAAACTCATTGATTATTCGATCGTGGATCTGCAGACAAATCAACGGGTTGCAGGACAGATCGACTGGAACT
>JAUILM010000945.1 GCA_030432855.1 Bacteroidia bacterium | reverse complement strand
GGAATATTTTTTTAATCAAAAAAAGAAAGGTTTATCTCAGTGCATCGGCCCTGTTTTTTTATGAATATTCTAGAATTAGGGGATTTTTCCAACAAGACCATCCACCTTTATATCGGGTGGATCACGCAAGAACATACTTTGGATTGGGCGGGTTTCTCCGGTTGAACTTTGATATTACTTCGAAGATTACCCTGCTGGTCAGTACACGAATTAGGTATGGATTCAATTATATAAATCGGGTCCCGGACCAGGTGACGGCGACTGATTATTTGTCAGATGGCAGTTCTTCTCGATTTGTGATCGACCCATTAAATGGGCTTGCCCTTAGATATCATTTTTATAGGGTGGCGGGACTCACTCTTCGTAGTTTGCTTCTGCTCCCATGGATAGAGATGGATCTGCACTCCTTTTTGCAAAGGGCGCTAAAAATCCTATATTTCATAAAATCTGGGACAAATGAAACTGCTATTGCCTCCACATAGTGTACGGTCTATCTGTACATTGCGTACATCATGTATTCAAGCTATTCTCTTACTGTTCTTCTCACTCATTCTTGGACTTCAGTCCGTTACTGCCAGGGACTTTTCGCTTGCTCACCTTACTGTGGAATATACGGCAACACCAATGGGTATCGATATTGAAAAGCCACGGTTTGCCTGGCAAATGCAATCCCCGGAACGCGATGTACGGCAAAGTGCATACAGGTTGGTGGTGAAGGATCCGCATGGAAACATTCAATGGGATACGGATCGTGTTGAGTCCGATGATGCACTGGCCATCATATATCAGGGGATAGATTTGAAACCCAGAACGAGATATCATTGGACCGTGGAAGTATGGGATGCTGATGGTGACAATCAACAAATGACATCCTGGTTTGAAACGGGCCTTATGCATAGCGAAGAATCCGCCTGGATGGGTGCACAATGGATCGGTGGTGGAAATGAGGACATGGTATTGGAGTCACATTATTTGTCCGTTTTTAAGGTACAATATGATTTGCAGTTGGATGAGCATAGTGCAACAACCAAAGCTGCATTTGTCTTTGGTGCCAATGATCATCGATTACTGAATAGAGATATGAATATCATGGGGATTCAAACTGATCGAAATGGTCATTTTATAGCAGTGGAATTCGATGTCTCTGCTGTAGATGGAAGTGATGAAGGATTGTCCAGAGTAAAGATTTATCGAGTGGGATATAGTGAGGAGGATAAGATAGATCAACCCTTGCACGATTTGGAAGTTCCGCTTGCATTGGTAAATCAGGAGAATAAATATCAAATGCATCACTTCTTAGTGGAATGCGTATTTGGCACAGTGAATATTTATTTGGATGGAGATCAGGAGGAAAATAGACTGGGTGAAATACAGGATGGTTTTTTTGGTAAAGGAGGATTAAATATAAATCCCATGGGGAGCGGAGGTGACTTTATTAGTTTCCCTATGTTAGCCGATATTGGCTTTCAAATGAATGCAGGACAGGAAGCATTATTTTCTAATCTTATAGTCAGGCATCATCGATCTCCTTCAAATATTATTTTTTCGGAAGAGCTATCTGAAAATGAATATCAGAGTATTTTTTCTGGCCTTGATAATAATCTGTTTCAGGTGGCTGACAAAGGATATCAGGTGAAAGGTGGTCAGTCGGGTATTTTTTTGGTGAGTAATCCCTCCAGAAATGCAATGCCGATGATGAGGACAGAATTTAATACGGAAAAAATAATTGCGCAGGCCCGTCTTTATATAACGGCTCGGGGCGTGTACGAATGTTTTATAAATGGACAGCGGGTCAGTGATGATGTATTTAATCCGGGATTGACGCAATATAATAAGTCACATTTATATCAGACGTATGATGTGAGTGAAATGGTCCAGGGTGGAGACAATGCTCTGGGAGTAAGGCTGGGAGAAGGTTGGTGGAGTGGTAATTACACATTTCGGGGCGAAAACTGGAATTTCTTTGGAGACAGACAATCTTTTCTGGCTCTTTTAATCCTGACCTATGAGGATGGTTCGCAGAAGATCGTCACCACGAATGATCAGGATTGGCAATACTATGACGATGGCCCCAT
>JAUILM010000106.1 GCA_030432855.1 Bacteroidia bacterium | reverse complement strand
GCAACAGCTTCGCAACCACATCTTCTGACGCTGTTCTGATGAGTTCCAGTCGTTCACGAGCAGTACGTTTCTTATAATTATCAAATTCTGCAAAGAGTCGCAGATATTTGTCTTTCGCTTCTGCAAGCTCCTGAGAAAGCTGATCTCCCTCCTGAGAGTTTTCAGCCTCAGCTTGAGGAGCTCCTTCCTCGATCAATTCCTCTTCTACTTGTTTTTTCTTCGCCATTGCTTTTCTAAATATATTCTTGATATATGTATCAATCACAACGCTCAATTTACTTGCCACTATTGATTTTAAGTCATTTTGTCAGATTTACCTCAAATTTTGTCGGTTACTCTGCCAGTTCTTGCTTTACTTCCTCTGTTTCCGACACATCATGATGCTTTTTTTGCTTTCTCTCTTTCATCTTTTTTCCGATCCATTGCGGTATGATAATAGCTCCGGCAAACAAAAAGAAATAGTACGCCATCGATCTCCAGATGGTGGCAACTACCAGGGAAATACCTGAAGGGACATAATCCGCTAATAGACTGCCAAATAAAATCTCGGCCAATCCCGCTCCACCCGGAGTAGGGCTGAAGGCCATAATTACAAACATGGTTTGAATTCTTGCATATAGTTCCAGGAGTGCTCCAAATTGCAATGGAACAGAGTTGGTGATACCAATGATAAGGCAAATGATCAGTAGAAAACGGAACGACCATGCTCCCGCTGTGGTAAAAAATGCATACAAGTGATATTTCCACTCTCTTTTGGCAAGTGCTTTTGAGGTGGTGGCTATGTCTGCACCTAATTGTCTGAACCGCTCACGATAGCGCCGCAAGAATGGAAGCCTACCGATCCAAATAGACATCTTTCTTAAGGTACGTGGGTTGACAAATAGTCCGTAGCTAAAAAATGCGCCATATAGTAGCATTGTTGTGTATGCCAATAGTAGTGTGATCTCCCAACCACCGCCCGTAGTGACAGAATCTCGGCCAGGTCCTAAAATGTGGGCACCAAAAAGTAAAACCCACAATGGAATACAAAGCAAGGCGAACAGGGTGTCAAGAACAATCGTGTAAATCACGATTGCCGTTGTCTTAGCCGCACCAATCTTTTCTCTTGAAAGTACAAATAAGGCGACCGCACTACCACCCACATTGGTGGGTGATACGGCGGAACTAAATTCCCAAATGAAGATCAGCTGTATACTTTTCAACAGAGAAAACTCGTCTTCAGATAATTTCTTCAATCTCAAAGCATAGCACATGATTCTCCCGAAGAGACATGCCAATGCACAGCATATCCAAAATAAGGTGACGCTGGTCCATCGAATTTTTGAAAACTCATCAGGATCAAACTGTCGATAGAACAGAAAAATCACCACAATAATACCCAGTAATATGGGAAGGAAGACACGCTTTCCACTGACAGACTGTAGTACTTTCTGCCGTTCATCACTGGAATATCTTTCCTTTCGCTGTGTCATAACCTTAGTGGTGAATCGATAAAGATAGAAATAAAAGAAGGAGATATTCGCCAATCAAAATCCTATTTATTTACTACCTTTTTCCTATTGCAACACAACATTGAAATAGATGGATTGGATATATTTTTTGATCGTGGGAGCACTTGCCGGTTGGATAGGCAGCCTCCTTTTTAAAGGTTCAGGATCTGGCCTTTTTATGAATATTGTACTGGGTATTCTAGGTGCAATAGTTGGTGGTTGGATATTCGATAAGCTGGATATACAAATCGGAGGTTTCTCCGGGTCCGTTATCACAGCTGCTATCGGTGCATTTGTTGTGCTCTGGATCTACAGGTTTATTGGTGGTGGCAGGAGGAGATGAATCCATTCCGTTAAGGAAAAAAAGGTGGCACCTGGCCCTCGGCAATGAGGAGGAGGATGAATCCATTGAAACTTCTGTCAGGGAAAAAGAAGTAGACAAATTACTGGACCGTCTGTATCAAAATGACCGTGAGGGCGGACTCAATACTTCACGTCCGGTCTCAGCTAAGTGGTTAGGAAAAATAAAAGATCTTTTCCCGCAGCCCATCGTGCGAATCATGCAGAAAGATGCTATTGAAAAATTCGGCATCAAAAAACTGCTTTCTCAACCCGCATTTCTTGAAGAGGTAGAGCCTGATGTAAATCTGGTAGCCAGCATTCTTACCGTCAAAGATGTACTACCACCTGACTCACTTGAAGTAGCTCGGGAGTTGATCAGAAGACTTGCAAAAGCCACAGAAGATCGTCTCAAATTTCAACTCATAGACAGATTGTCAGGACTCATTGACCGGAGTCAACGTATCCGAAACGTAGGTCTGTCAGAAATTGACTGGCACCTCACAATTCAAGCAAATCTCAAGCATTTTCAACGAGACCTAAATACCATCATTCCCGAGACCTTGATAGGAAGACCCCGCAGGCATAAAGCGATGCGGCGTATTATCCTACTCATCGATCAAAGTGCCTCGATGACAGAATCTTTTATCTATGCGGGGATACTGGCTTCTATTATGGCCTCTGTCCGAAGCCTAGAGACACATTTAGTGGCATTCGATACTGATGTGGCAGACCTTACCGAGTATATCCACGATCCCGTTGAGCTGTTAGTGCATGGCCAACTAGGTGGTGGAACCAACATTGGCAAAGCATTGCGCTATGCCGACCAATTGTTAGAAGAAGGCCCAGAGACATTTATCGTTCTCATCTCTGATCTGTTTGAAGGAGCCTCCAAAGAGGAGTTTCTTGCCGTTGTGAAGCAACTTTTGAATCATGATAGTACTCATTTAATCGTCTTGCTTGCGCTTGATGATCAGGGGACTCCTGCATACGATCATGATCTGGCCTCAAAGCTCACAACTATGGGCGTGACAAGTTTTGCCTGCAGTCCCGAAAAGTTTCCGGAACTAATGGCAGCCGCAATTAATCATGAAGATCTGTCAACCTTTTCTTAGCTAGCATGGTATGGTTCTTTGAGTAGCTTCAGCAAGTACTCTCCATAACCACTCTTAAGATATTTGTGTCCTAGTTGCTCCAATTGCTCTTCGGAGATAAATCCTTTTTGAAAAGCCACTTCTTCGATACATCCGATTTTCAAGCCCTGCCGATCTTCTATCGCCTGTACAAACTGACCCGCCTGAATAAGGGATTCATGGGTGCCGGTGTCGAGCCAGGCTATGCCCCGGCTAAGAAGTGAAACTTTCAGTTTGCCCATCTCCAAATAGATCCTGTTTACGTCAGTGATCTCCAACTCGCCTCTTGCACTGGGCTCCAAATTACGGGCAATATCTACGACCTGATTGTCATAAAAGTAAAGGCCTGGCACGGCAAAGTTTGACTTAGGTGCTGTGGGCTTTTCTTCGATTGAGGTTACATTCCGATTTTCGTCAAACTCTACGACACCATATCGTTCAGGATCTGCGACCTGGTAGGCAAAGACGAGACCACCGTTTGGATTGAAAGCATCTTCCAAAATGCTGTCCAGCCCGTTGCCGTAAAAAATATTGTCACCCAGTATTAGGGAGGCTCCATCATTGCCAATAAAGGGTGCTCCTATTATAAATGCCTCAGCGAGTCCTTTGGGCTCTGCTTGCTCGGCATATTGAAAATTGCAACCCAATGCACTACCATCTCCCAATAGCTTTTGAAACATGGGAAGATCCTTGGGTGTAGAGATGATCAGGACGTCTCTAATGCCTGCCGTCAATAAGGTGGATAGCGGATAATAAATCATCGGCTTATCATAAACCGGCATCAATTGCTTACTAACCGCAAGGGTCAATGGGTAAAGTCTCGTACCTAACCCGCCCGCCAAAATTATTCCTTTCATCAATTATGAATCTTCACGTCTTATAAAAATAAACTGTGCTCCCAGCTCACTCAATACAAATAAACACAAATGATGACCAGGATCCTTATAAACACCTTGAAAGTCCTCTATTTTCTCGGTCTGAATGACCTGCTTCATTGCAAACTCCTCCAGGGTACTTGCATTGACTGACCAGTTTCCCTTGACCTTATTTCTATCGATCACCTCTATCCCTAACTCCACCTGTTGCTGATGCACGACCAGGATAGGGTATTCAGAGACCTCCTTTTCTCTGATAGCGTCCGCAGCCCTGGCCATGATCGCCAGGTATGGTTTCAATTCTTTTTCTAAAACCAGGAATTGCGATTTCTTATTTACTTTCTTCACTTTCTAACCAGTTTTGCCACATTTTCAATATGGTTTGTATGGGGAAACATATCGACCGGCTGCATAGTTTTTACTTCATATGATGCAGAGAGTATCTTAATATCTCTGGCTTGCGTCGCTGGATTGCAACTTATATAAATTATTGTTTGTGGGTTCATGTCCAAAATAGCTCTGGTCACGTCTTCGTGCATTCCTCCCCTTGGTGGATCTGTGATGACTACATCCGGTCGTCCGTGTCTTTCCATGAGGTCTTGTGTAAAAACACGTCGTACATCTCCGGCATAAAAGTGGGCGTTTTCAATTCCATTAGCTTCTGCATTTTCTCTGGCGTCAAGAATGGCATCTTCGACTTCTTCTATTCCAATCACCGCACGACACTGATCTGCTACATAGGCAGCTATACTTCCTATCCCTGTATAAAGATCGTAAACCATCTCTGATCCCCGCAATGCTGCCATGTCCTTTGCCACCTTGTAAAGCGTCTCTGCCTGATAGGTGTTAGTCTGAAAAAATGATTTAGGTCTAATCTGATATTCCACATCACCCAACGTTTCCTGCAGAGAGGAGTTTCCAAAAAAATGGATGAACTCCTGGTCAAAGAGTGTATCATTCTTTTTCTGATTTACCACATAAAAGACAGATACGATTGCCGGAAACTTATCAATAATTGCCGTTAGTAAAGATTCTATCAACTGGGGTCTATCCTCATAAAAACTAATGACTAACATCCACTCACCTTTCCGGTTGTTGCGCAAAATCATATTCCGTAAAAACCCCTTATGATTGACGGGGTCAAAGAAGGCTAGTTGATGTTTTTCAGCATATTCACGTACAAAATTTCGAATAGCATTTGACGGTTCTTCCTGCAGCCAGCACGAAGTAATGTTCACTACCTTATCAAAGAAGCCTGGTGGATGAAGACCTAGTGCATCCGTACTTTCTTGGATATTATCTTCCCTGATCTCATCTTTGGTTTTCCATCTTCGATTAGAAAACGAATACTCCATTTTGTTTCGGTAGCCAAAGATCTTGCTGGATCCAAGTATTGGTCTGAATTCCTCAATTTCAACCTGTGCGATGCGCTGCATGGCATCCCGGACAATTGTTTCTTTTTCTCGAAGTTGTGCGTCATAGGCAAAATGTTGCCATTTACATCCTCCACAATCCTGGAAATGCTGACATTTTTCTTCAACTCTATCGTTAGAATATTCAACAAATTGTTGAGGAACTCCTCGCCAAACTCCTTTTTTCTTGCGTAGAAGAAGGGCATCAACCGTATCTCCAGGCACTACATCGGTGAGGAACACCACCTGTCCTTCCTCATTTCTGCCCACTGCCATGCCCTTGTCCGCCAGGCCGGTTACCTTCACATTCTGCCAAACCTTCTTTTTTCGTCTTCCCATGCTATTCTTCACTGCGTATCTTAAATGCTGTTCTGCGGTTTTGTTGTCTGCCGGTTTCGGTATCATTTGAAGCAATGGGGTCGCTCTCACCATATCCCTTGTATGTAAGGCGATCGGCAGAAATTCCCGAACGCACAAGAAAATCATATACGGATTTGGCTCTACCCAAACTAAGATCTTGATTGGCCTCTGTCGTACCAATATTGTCGGTATGGCCCTGAATCTCCAGCTTTAAATTCGGTGTGGCCTCCAATAAATCAACCAGTTTATTCAATTCAAAAAAGGATTTGTCCAATAGCTGTGCACTTCCTGTTTCAAAGAATATATTCCTTAGCACAAAAACTTCCTCAACAGAATCAGCTTTTTCCTCAGAAATCGGTCGAAGATAAGCATCAATGGGATGAGGTTTCAGAATTGTCCCCGGTCCCTCTAAATTTATGTTTTCACTAAAGGGGAAATATCCTTGCTTTTCAATGTTCACGGCATAGTCTTTCCCTTTTGCAATACAGATTAGCAGTTTGCCTTCTTCATTGGTCATAGCCCGCGTAAAAGGCAATGAA
The DNA here is from genome assembly GCA_030432855.1 of Bacteroidia bacterium. Classification (GTDB taxonomy): domain Bacteria; phylum Bacteroidota; class Bacteroidia; order Chitinophagales; family Saprospiraceae; genus JABDMH01. The sequence continues at coordinate 4,977 of JAUILM010000106.1, read as the reverse complement.
TCGGTCAGATCAAAAACATCCACCGTAGCAATGATTTCTTTATTGCTGACCGCATCCAGCACAGTGACTTGTGCGTATGTCGCAGCAGTGGGTCGCTTGTCCAGGGGGATAGGATATTGGTATATGTCAATATCTCGATCCTTACCATTATCCGCTGTTTTTTCTCTGGCAAAATAACCCGTACTTCCCCCTATGTCGATGTGAATAGCACCTTCGTTTCCTTCAGTATTTATTTCCGGACCCATATTTATGGGTTCTGTCCAGGTGCTTCCTCGTTTTCTGGAGAAAAACAGATCCGATCCACCAAACCCCGGATGTCCGGTGGACATAAAATATAGTGTTTGATTATCCGGGTGAATGAAAGGTGATTCCTCATCGTCTTTAGTGTTTAACTCTTGAAGATTTACTGGTGAAGCCCATCCATTGGCTGTGCGACGAATCGAATAAATGTCACGACCTCCTACACCGCCTGGTCTGCTGCTTGAAAAATAAAGCGTTCTTCCATCTGAAGCGAAGCCAGGCTGTCCGTCCCATGCTTTAGAATTAACCTGAGACCCCAGGTTTCTCGGCTTGCTCCAGCCTGAACCTTTTCGGGTGGAAAAATAGAGGTCACAGCTTCCCAGCCCGTCTTTCCTCCCACAAGCTGTAAATACTAAAAGGCTGCCATCTGCAGAGACACAATGTGCCCCTTCATTTTCGTGGGTATTCAACTCTGAAATAGGTCGGGCCTGGCCCCAGTCTCCGTTTACAAATTCACTGATATAAAAATCCTCCTGCCCTTGCACTCGCCGGGTAAAAACCATAAAATCACCTGTGGCCGGTATCGCGGGCAGGTATTCAAAGGAGGGCGTATTAATAGTCGGGGGTAAGGGAGTCGCACCTGAAGAAGGTGTTGCGTTTTTTTGACTCAATAGGAATGTTGCGTCCCGTTGTTTTTTAGTGGCTACACCCCGCATACCAGGGTTTCTGGAGCTACCTTTGAGAAATTCAGTGAAGTACTCAGATGCTTTTCCATAGTCTTTCAATTGCCAGGATATCTCCCCTAATTGATAGTAAATCCCGGTATTGCTGGCTCCCAGTGTAATGGCTTCTTCGTAATACGTCTTGCTTTGCCCAAGATCTCCCCGTTGAAAGTTGATGGCACCCAATTTTGTCAATGCATCCACATGCTGGTTGTCCAATTGGAGGATTTCCAAATAAGCATCCTCCGCTTTTTCAATTTTCTTTTCTGCAATAGCTGTTTTCGCCTCCTCCTCCAACTTCTCGATCTGTCGGATCACCTTCTTGCTCGCCTGAGCCTGAAGTAGTGCCGTGCTGAAAACCAGGAAAATGGCTATAAGGATATTTGATGCGGCTGGATGAAAGCGTATCAACTTGTGTAATTTTGAAATTCAATTAGTCTAACGCAATACGTCAACTAATAATTCTGACGGGGATCCCATAGTACAGGGTAGATAGCTAAAATAGCCTACTATTGTTCCTGAAGTAGCCTTTCTGCTTGCTTTGAACCCAGCTTTTTTGCCTGATTCCAATCGGAGAGAAATCCATTCTTACCCGCATTTTTTCGGGCAATTCCTCGCTCTATAAGAATATCAGCTTCCGTCAACTGATCATTACCCGGCTTGGCTTTCAAGACTTTCTCCAGACTCTCCAGTGCTTCGGGATATCTCTCAAGTTGAATCAATGCTCGTGCATGATTGAAGAGTGTCTTTCTGATGAACGGTGTATTTGCACTATCCGCTTTAAACTTTCGACGATTGAAGAATTTGAATTCAAACTCAGCTTCTTTGTATTGGCCAAGTTTCATATGACACTCACCCTTTAGTCTTCTGGCTGTCCAATGGATGTCCTGAAGTGCAAGAGAACTTTTCACGGCCATGGATAAATCCTTGATTGAACCCTCCCAATCTTCGTTCAGCATCTTGATCCTTGCCCTTCCGTAGTAAGCTGGTGCGTTACTTATATCGTGATCAATGGCCTTGCCAAAGTCTCGCTGTGCATCATGATATTTTTTTAAGAGGAAATTTACATATCCTCTCCTTTCGTAGGCTTGTGCATGTTGATCGTACAGTTCAATAGCCTTGGTTAAAGCCTTCTCGGCAGCCTCCTCATTCCCTTCCTGCTCCAGAAGTCTTCTTCCTTTTAGAAACTTCTGCACGACGGCCTTGTCACCCTTAGGTTCAATCCATGCGTACCTCAGAATTTTACCTTCCTGAGTGAGCCATGCACCAATATTGCCTGAGATGGCAAATTGAGCTACATATTGCAGAAGATCAACTGTATTCTTCCAGCTCTTATCCGTGATGTTGGAAACAAATCGTGGAATGTTAAGGGCGTAAGTTTCACTATTGAAAACCTCCTCTACTTTGAAAAGCACATCCGTCTTATAATAGTTTTCTACCCGGTGATCGTACATTTTGATCACCTTCTCATAGCTTTTTGGATTTCCAAATTGCAGGTTCCCCTGAAAGATACTTTTGAAAAACATTAGTCGATATCAAGATTTCACCGTGGAAAATCTAAGGTCGGCATATTTCATTACAAATCAAAGTCTTAAACTGCTTTAGTGGTCCAAACTTTACAACCTTCTGTGCAGTTGCTACAGATATCAATGGTACTACGGCCCCGTAAGATTTTTGTTCTGAATTCCTTATATGGGGTATCATGCCAGATTTCATGGAAGGGTTTCTGGTCCAGATGCCCCATAGAATGGGTTGCATCCTTATCAAAACAACAAGGCACTACCTGACCATCCCAGGTGATGACGGCGCTGTGCCACATTTTCCAGCAATGATCCGTTAGTTTGTATTTCAATCGATACCCCCCATGTCCATCAGGAACATACCTGGCGTACTGAGTATTTTCGGGGATCAGGGGATTACCGTTCTTATAGTCATAGACTTGTGCTGTCTTCAACTTCAACTCATCCACACCCAATTCCTTTGCTAAATTCTGAATGGCCGAAATTTCATGCTCATTGGGTTTGACCACCAGAAACTGAAACACGATATATGGCTTCGTCGAACCTAATTTTCGCTTCCAATGCACCAGGTTTCTGGTACCTTCAAGCACTGTGGAAAGGGTGCCACCTTTCCGATAAGATGCATACGTCTCCTGAGTGGCACCATCAATCGATATCAACAATCTATCCAGGCCTGACTCTACCGTTCTTCTGGCATTTGCAGTGTCCAGAAAATGTCCGTTAGTTGATGTGATGGTGTACAGTTTCTTTTGTTGGGCGTACTTTATCATCTCAAAGAATCGTGGATTCAAATAGGGTTCACCCTGGAAATATAGTATAAGGTATATCAACCGCCGATAAGTCTGGTCGATAATCGATTTGAAATAGTCTATCTTAAGATTACCTGTGGCTCTTGAAAAAGAACGCAATCCACTGGGACATTCAGGACAGCGCAGATTGCAGGCAGTGGTAGGTTCCACGCTCATACTAATTGGATCTCCCCAGTGATTGCTGACCTTAAAATGCCTGCTCAGATAGTAGGATACTAAAACCCGCGCCGCATTGACTATCCGTCGGACAGATAGCTTGCCGATAAAATTTTTTAAATCATAAAACCTGGAGGTTATCACAGGTTAAAAATACAAGCCAAAATCCGTATCATGACAAAATGAACTTGATTAAATACTTTCGCAGTTATTTTACCAGGAAAGATGAAATTGCTGCGGAGATGAAGTACTTAATTGTTGGATTGGGAAATATGGGTCACGATTACGACCACACTCGCCACAATATTGGGTTTGAAGTGGTAGACGCCCTCGCGGAAGCAGCCGGCGTTTCGTTCAAACATGAGCAACTGGGTGATCTAGCCCAGTATAAGCATCGTGGACGTCAGATTTATCTCCTAAAACCTTCGACGTATATGAATCTCAGTGGAAAAGCTGTACGTTATTGGGTGCAGAAACTAAAGATACAGCCAGACAATTGGTTGGTCCTGGTCGATGAGCTACAATTTGACGTGGGAGTCTTCAAGCTCCAGAAGAAAGGGGGTCCCGGTAGCCACAATGGCTTGAAAAGTGTCCAGGACATTATGCAAACCAGCACGTATCCAAGGCTTCGAATTGGTATTGGAAATGATTTTCACCGTGGTCAGCAAGTGGACTATGTGCTTGGAAAGTGGAAGGAAGAGGAGTGGAAGCATATTACAGAAGCACTACCCAGTATTTGCGACACGGTACATGCCTTCGTCTCTCTCGGTATAGAAAGGGCTATGACGCAGTTCAACAAGAAAAAGTCACCCAAGTCTCCCTCTCAAAAATGACAACAAATCAGTGTTCGGTACATCGGGAAAATGAACCGTGCTTTTGATCAACTCCTTTACCAGTGTGGGAATTGTAGAGATTTGGCTTTCGGAGATAATGCGAAAACACGCATATTTTCTCAGGGACTCCCCCAAATATCGCTGTTCAGGCTGACCTGACGTGACCACAAAAATCGCCTTCTTTTTAAGTTTCAGACAGTCCATTATCGTGCTGTATCCTGCACGGGCAATGATTATTGTAGTCTGATTAAATATATTGTTGATGCCCTCAGCCGATTGGTAACCGTACCTGCTGGATCGATCCGTTCTTTCTACGATATCCATGGGTCTGCCTAGCACCCAGGCCTGTCTCAGAGGGATATCTGCCAATGCCTTACTCAGGGACTTTTCGAAAAAAGTCCTGCCTGGCTCTGGTCCGGATATGATGACTGCAAAATCATAGATACCGGGCTCCTTCTTTTGATAAAGTCTACTCAGCAAACCCATGTGTTCGATGGGCGAACCAAGGGTAAGATCTGCATGCAAATCGTGAGCAATGGCATCCGGCGGCTTATAGTCAGGAATCCAGCAGGCATTAAACTTTCCCACCCATCTTTTGATGATTTGATTCGGTATGATGTTAGTGGGCCAGGGTGTTGCCAATCGAAGTTGGTGCGTAATAATAAATGATGGGATCTCCTCATGGTACGCCCCGTAT
>JAUILM010000105.1 GCA_030432855.1 Bacteroidia bacterium | reverse complement strand
ATCCTCGTAGAAGAAAGAAGCCTCCAACTCATTTTGAAGGTAGGTGTCGAGGGGAAATGCATGACCGATGGAAGCTTTTCGCTTAGCGTACAGCTTAATGAGCTCAGCTGCTATATCTTTGACTTTGCGTTTTGTCTTTCGCTTTAGCGTTTTCCATGCCTCTGATCCCAGCTTATTAAGCGCAGGGGCGGTTCCTTCTTTCCCAACGTACTTTGATATTTTATGCAGGGATTGTATGCCGACATACAGTATATCATTGTTCTTGTATATCAGTCGCACCGACTCTTGCAGGTGACCGTTAATCTCGATTTTTTCGAGTCCGGAGTAGCGACCTACCCCATGATCGATGTGCGTGACGAAGTCACCCGGCTGAAGCTCGCGTAGGAACTTTAGGGTCATCGCCTGGTCCCTGGTAAATCCGCGACGTAAATTATACTTATGAAAGCGCTGGAAGATCTGATGGTCGGTATAGCATGCTATCTTATGCTCTGCATCGATAAATCCTTTGTCGATTGATTTGAGTACTGGATGCATTTTTACATCAGCTGACAAATCTTCAAATATGCTGTTGAACCGTTGGATCTGTCTGGTATTGTCAGTGAAAAGATAGCATTGATATCCCTTGGTCTGCAACTGCTCCAGATCCTGGATTAGTAAGGTGAAGTTTTTATTGAAGCTGGGTTGGGGTGATCCTTCTATTAATACCGTATGATCCACTCCGACAGTAGGGACTGTACCGAGATAAACGCGAGAAAAATCCATGATATCCTGCATCACCTCGCGTGTAGGTACGATTTCAGGAATCTTGGAAAGTGCCTCCTCATCGAGAGCCTCAGCGGGTTTTGCATCGCGATGATTCTCAAAACACACTTGCAAACGATCCAGTAGAAAGGATTCATCAGAGATCCAGATCCGGGTGCCCTCCGGCAAAATTTGAAACAGACTTACCCTATCCTCCCCTTCGAATTCCGAATTGATATTGGGCACAATAGAAAGGGCAGCTATTTTTTTAATAGAAAGCTGATCCATAGGGTTGAATGTCCGTATGCTTTCGATTTCCTCATCAAAGAGTTCTATGCGATAGGGCCATTCATTTCCAAAGGAAAAAATGTCGATGATACCGCCACGCACTGAAAATTGGCCCGGTTCATACACAAAATCAACGTTCTTAAATCCATATTCAATCAATACCTGAATCAGGAAGTCGATATCTACTTCCTCATTGATCGCCAGATTTATCCTTTGTTTTTTGATGACCTCCGGAGAAACCACTTTTTCAGCCAGTGCCTCGGGGTAGGTAACCACAATATGAGCCGTTGCTTCGATACCCGTGATCTTATTGATCGTCTCGGTACGTTGCAGAATTTGATTATTGCTGATATCCGTGTATTCTGCAGGTTTCTTGCATGAATCAGGAAAGTACCAGATGGGTTTTTTCGGCAGTAGACTGCTGAGATTATGATACAGATATCCGGCTTCTTCTTTTGTCTGACATACATATAATATGGGACTGGGCTCTTGAAGATATATTCCGGAAAAGACAAAGGACTCCTGTGCGCCAACCATCCCACGGATATGTATACTGGTTGGGCGTTCTGACTGTAATTTTACCAGTGCTTCACGTCCTCTACTATCTGCAGCGTATAGACTCAGTAGCTGCTCTAGATTTTCCACGGCGCAAAGATAGCTTATTATCCCGTTTGCCAAATCCATGGTCAGCCACTTTATGAAAAATATAGTCTGGCTTTCACTGGGGTTTCTGCTATCTTCATTTTTTTACTTTCCAATGATTATGGACAAGAAGTACCCGGCAAAAGTTCTTCTCTTTGGAGAATATACGGTCTTATTCGGTGGCTCGGCATTGGCCATTCCTTATCCTGCCTTCTCAGGTCAGTGGAAGTATGATACCGCGGAGTCACCTGCTATGCGTGAATTGCTGGATCATTTGCAAAATATCGCAGAGTCTTTACATGCAGCAGTGAATTTTACAGCACTTGAAGCTGCTATATCTTCCGGTTTGTACTTCAGCTCGAATATTCCTCTGGGTATGGGGCTAGGCAGTAGTGCAGCGTTGTCAGCCGCTGTCTATGACCTGGTGGCAGTTGAGATCCCTGAAAGCCTGGAAAATATACGATCCGATTTGGCAATGATCGAAGCACTATACCACGGCAAGAGTTCAGGATTGGATGCACTGGTCAGCTTTGTGGGCTCTCCTGTAGAGCTCCGTAATGGTCATGCGAAGATTTGTCGACCCTTTGTGTCTCCCACGTACATTTATCTGGTGTCCTCAGGTGAAAGGCGAAGTGCAGATGGATTGATCGCCTGGTATAAAGACCAATTGTTGGAAGATCAATTTGGAGATAAAATGCAGGCTTTGGTCAAGGCCTCGACAAGGTCAATAAGGCACTTCATCGATGGAGATCTGGAAATATCTGATATCTCTGTGATAAGTGAGATACAATGGAAACACTTGAGACCCCTGATTTCGGATAGAGTGGCTCCTGCCTGGCAAGCAGCATTCTTGTCGGAGCAGGTATCGATGAAGATCTGTGGAGCAGGTGGTGGTGGATACTACCTTCTATTTTCGGAGCATCCAATCAGATTCGATGTGTTTGCAGAACTACAAATTGTCTCACTGGTCGAAAGGGGACATTTAATCGGTTCTCGCTGAATTTACCTTTAAACCATTATCATGTACGGCAGTGCCATTTGCCTGTTTGGTGCAACAAAGGATAAATGCAGGAGGGATATTGAGCAAATGAAATTTGATGGCAAGGTTGCCGAATACTTCCTTGTACAGATTTCGTTCAATTAGTGAATAATGGATCTGGAGAAATTCACCCTGAGGTCTCAGTTTTTGCTGACAAGTCTGCACGATTTGATGTGCAAGCTCATCTGGTAGTACTACAAAAGGAATGGCTGAAAACACAGAGTCGATGCGATCAAAGGCATGTTCTTCTAAATAGTCCGGGAGGTGCTCAGCAGAATCTTCTATCACAATCAGGCGTGGATCATTGATTTCCCTTATCAGATCACAGAATTTTGCATTGATTTCGAAGCACATCAAGCGGGCATCTGGTGCCATCCTTTTTAGGATGTGTCGGGTCATGACACCATCTCCCGCGCCCAACTCTACCACATATTTGGACTTTTCCACAGAGGATAAACTTACAATCTTGTTACATAGATACTTGGAGCTCCTGGTGACAGTACCAATAGTGCGCAGGTTCTTAATTCCTTCCCTGAAAAAATCGATTTTGTTCATCTGTTTGTAGTCTTCGAGACCTAGTTTAAGTATAGGATGTAATTTCTGAGATCGGGATACTCTTCAAGCACGCTTTCATCAAGTGCATCCTTACCAACTCGTATTCCATTTAAATAGGGTACGACCTTACTTTGGTCAAAGCCCAATCCTTTGATTACTGCAAGGTGTGCCAGTGCGGGTTCAAAACTGCTAAAAATCCCAGACGTATAAAAATAGTCAGTGCTATCGGGTACCTTTTCGACAGCAGGATCGGAGAATCTACCAATGAGATTCCCCTTGTATAATTGGTCCATTTGTGCAAATTCGACACGGTAAGTCAGCCCTGCAAGAGCACTGTAAAATGCTGAAAGATTTTCCATAGACATCGCTTCTGTGAGCTCTGGAAAAGTATAATGAACTTCCATGGGAAGCTGATCCAACTGTTGAATCCTGAAATCAATCCTCCGATTAAAGTACTGGCCGGTTTCATAGGGCTTGCCATTGACGTGGTTTCTTGCCAGTGGATAATTGCCCCCCACACCTTTCATATAAATCTTACCACCATCCACACCACGCTGAATCAGATAGTTTGCAATTTGTTCTGCCCTTCGGATAGAAAAGTACAGGTCGAAATTGGAGACCTCCTCCTGGTCTGAATGCGCTACTATTTCAATTGACACATGTGGGTAGGTGGTCAAAAAACCAATCAGTTTCTCTAATTTTTGTCGGTTCTGTGGCGTAAGAACCTGATCATCTCTAAAGAGTAGGTGAGGCACTTCAAATCTGGAGAGAGTTGGCGACTTTTCGGGAGCAGAATCCTCTTCCGGACTCAGATTTTGGGCAAATAGTTGGAAGTCAGATACCTGATAAAATAAGGGAGGAATGGATCGATTAAGCTGTACCCATTGCTTTTCTTTGAAATAGGCGCTGTAAAGGTCCTGACAGCCATGTCCTGTCTTACGATCACTGGAGAAGTAGGCACTTTGACCGTCTTTTGAAAGGATGAAATGCAGATCATCACCTGGCGAATTTATGGGTTGACCCAGATTGGTAGGTGGAAGCCATTCGAGCTCTTCTTCTGAAAAGATTGAGGAAAAAACATCAAAACCTCCCATGGAGCTCAGATCATTTCTGCTGTAATATAGAGTACGTCCATCGACTGCCATAAACGGAGTCACCTCATCATATGGCCCATTAATTTCTTTGCCCATATTGATCGCTTCAGACCATCCATTTTCGGTCAGGATCAGCATATAGACATCAAAGCCACCAAAGCCACCCTCCCGGTCAGATGAGAAAAGAATGAGCGAGTCAGACCAAAACTGGAGTCCCTGAAGTAGTTCTCTCTGATCAAAGGGATTGTCATCCCAGAACGACCCCTCATCCGACCCGGAAGACGAGAATGAGTCCACGTATACAATGGTTTCATCTACACTGGGTCCTCGGTTGAATATTGCTGCATCCCCTCCTACTGCAAAACCAAGCAATATTTCATGATGGGGCGTGTTTAGTGCTTCATTTAGAGGTGCTACCGATGCCCAGGCTCCATTTTGAATTTCAGTGGCGTACATATCGACATCGTGGGATTGCATACTACCCATCAATTCGCCATCGTCAGAAAACTGATCAGCTATGCGTAAGTTCCTTAGCGTGGAAAAATAAATCTTGTTTTCAATATTGGGACTTTCGATGGGGCCGAAGTCATCAAATGAGCTGTTGACTTGCTTCCCCATATTTTCCACCAAAATATCCGAATCCTTAAAGTCATATCGAATACCTACTGAGCAACGTTTGATATCATTAATTACTCTTCTTCTTTCGGCTTGTGTATAGTCTCCTGAAGCAAGAAACCGTTTGTACATTCTAATGGCAGGAAGGAATGCACCATGCTGATGATAGCATCGAGCCAGTGTCAGTAGCATAGGACCTGCATCTCTTCCATCAGGTTCTGTCAGAGGTTCCAGGATAGAGATCGCCTGAGGGAGTCTGTTGACTTCGTACAGAGTCATTGCATAGTAATGATTGGCCTCGACATCCCGGGGGCGACTTTCACAATAATCCTGAAAAAGGGGAAGGGCTTCCTGATATCGGCCATTTTGAAAATGCAGCATGGCCTGGCGGCGGTCGGTACGGTCCTGTGACCATAAGGTGGATCCGGTAATGCTGATGAGTATAAGTAGACTGGCAGCCCTCTGAAGAATAATTGCCGATCTATACGTTCGTATGCTCATGATCAAAATCTTCCAGATAGTCAGCAACTTTTCTTAGGAATGATCCACCCAAATAACCATCGACGACCCTGTGATCATACGATAACGACAAAAATACCATATGTCGTACAGCTATAAGATCACCATAAGCTGTTTCTACGACTGCAGGTTTCTTTCGAATTGCCCCTACGGCCATGATTGCTACTTCTGGTTGATTGATGATTGGAGTACCCATTACATTGCCGAATGTACCAACATTTGTAATGGTAAATGTTCCTTCTTTAATTTCTTCAGGCTTTAGAGCATTGTCCCTGGCCCGCTCTGCCAGATCGTTTACCTGCTTGGCTAGACCGACGAGACTATAGTTTCCGGCATCTTTTATCACCGGCACGATCAGGTTGCCATTTGGCATCGCGGTGGCCATCCCGATATTGATCCGTTTTTTCTTGATGATCTTGTCTCCATCGATTGAGATGTTAATCATTGGGAAATCCTGGATCGCTTTCACCACGGCTTCAATAAACAGAGGAGTAAATGTCAATTTATACCCATGGTTCTTTATAAACTGAGCTTTGACCTTATCTCTCCATTGCACGATGTTGGTTACATCGGCTTCTACAAAGCTCGTCACATGTGCTGCCGTTTCCTTGGAGGCAATCATATGGTCAGCGATGAGCTTCCGCATCCGGTCCATCTGTACAATTTCCACCTCTCCAGATTCTATAGTCGAAACCGATGGCTGTGATTTTTTCACAACGGGTTCCTTGGGCTTCGCCTGATCCTGATCACTTATGTGCGATGGCTGGGAGACAGATGCTGATCGTCGGTTTACATGAGCCAGGATATCACGCTTTGTGACCCGACCATGAAGACCTGTGCCTTCCACATGATTTAACTCTTCCAGATCGATGCCTTCTTCATGGGCTATGTTGCGTACTAATGGTGAATAGAACCGCCCCTCCGAAACCGGTGGAATCCGTTTTGCTCCATTTTGTACAGGTGCTCCAAAATCCCTTACCTGCGATTCGATTGAGGTAGTTAGCACTTCTACCGGGTCTTTCTCAGGCTCTTGAGCCGGTGCTACTTCTTGTTTCTTTGGTGGTTCTAAAGGCGTCTCTTCCGTTGCTTCTATCTCAACTTCAGTAGATATGATAGCGATCGTCTCACCGATTTCCACTACGTCATCTTCTTTGAACCGAATTTCAGCGATTTTTCCGGATACAGGAGAAGGTACTTCACTGTCGACTTTATCCGTGGCAATTTCAAGAATGGTATCATCTACATCTACGGTATCACCTACGTTCTTAACCCATTTTAAGATCGTCGCTTCCATGATACTTTCACCCAATTTGGGCATCACCAATTCAAATTTTGCCATTGACAACCTTTTTAACGAGGCTACAAAAGTACATCAAATTATCGGCCAATTAAAAACTTTCGAAGCATATCAAGGGCATAAACGGCTGTGTATTTGATGTTTATAATACGGTCTTTTGTAAATAAGAACCGCTTTGAGACTATACGTTCCCTATCGCCCACTGCAATCCATACAGTACCTACTGGTTTTTCGTCCGATCCACCGCCAGGGCCAGCAATGCCTGATACAGAAATCGCGATGTCAGTTTTTATCAAAGCGAGTACTCCCTGCACCATCTCACGTACGGTTTGCTCACTTACCGCCCCCTGCTGGTCTAGTGTCTTCTGCGAAACTCCCAGGACACTGCTTTTGATTTCATTGGAATAAGCAATTACACTTCCCTGATAGTATCCACTGGAGCCTGCAACGGAAGTGATCATATGGGCCAGATATCCCCCGGTGCAGCTTTCTGCTGTTGCTAACGTAAGATTCTTCTCAAGGAGCATTTGACCCACATGTTGTTCTAACGTGTCGTCATCAAAACCGAAAATATGCGGCCTGATAATGGTCGAAATGCTCTCTACAGCCTTATCGACGATACTCTCTACCAGTGTTGCATCATTCCCCATTTTTGACAACCTAAGCCTGACCTGACCTATTGAAGGTAGGTAAGCGATATTGACATCCTGCTCCTCCAGGGTGGGTTCGATCATTTCTGCAATGGCAGATTCTCCAATACCTGATGTCCGGATAGTCTTCTTTCGATAGATAGAGGTACTCATCGCTGCCAGGCGAGGTAGCACTCCGTATGTCATGATGTATTTCATCTCATGCGGGACTCCAGGCATCGAACAGAGGTATTTACCATCCTTTTCAATCCACATGCCCGGAGCCGTGCCCATCTTGTTTTCAATGATCAAAGCTTTGGCCGGGAGATAGCACTGTTCGCGATGTGCTTCGGTCATTTTTATACCGCGCTTTTCAAAAATGGTTGTGATACGATCAAAGGTATCCTGTGAAAAAACCATCTCACTTTCAAAATAATCGGCCAGCGCTTTTTTGGTCACATCATCTTTCGTAGGACCCAGTCCTCCGGTCATCAGTATGATATCAGACTTCTCATACATCATGTCCAGCCCTTGGGTAATATCTGTCAGGGTGTCCCCCACGGATAGTTTCGCAACCACACCGACACCTATTTCGGCCAGATGGGATGCCATCCACGAAGAATTTGTATCTACGATCTGCCCGATGAGAATCTCATCGCCAACAGTGATTAAACCTGCTTTCATGCAAACTTGATTTCTTTTAATGTGAAGTACTTGAGTTCATTTTTTACGATCACTTCTAAACGACCCTGAGCATCGACGGTACGGATAGTACCAATGAACCGGGAGCTATCAGGTGTGAAAAACATACTTTCGATTCCCCTAAGGTACAGATGCTCATGGTATACATCGTCGATCCGAGTCGGGTATAATTCTAACAGCTCGTAGTATCGATCCAACCTTTCCAGTAAAGTTTGCAAGACCTCATCAAGATCCAATGTATTTCCTAACAATTGGCTTAGGGAAGTAGCAGTGAGGAGGGACGGTCCAAAATCTTGCTGGTTTACGTTCAGTCCTATGCCAGCAATAACAGTGTGTACAGTGGATCCCTTAAGAATATTCTGGATCAGTATACCGGCGACCTTTTTCTCATTAATCAGGATGTCATTTGGCCATTTGATCTTTACCTCATCCGGTATATATTCCATGATAGCTTCTCTTACGGAAAGAGCAACGATCTTATTGAGTCGAAACTGATCGGAAATGGCCAAGAAATGAGGATTTAAGACTATCGAAAGTGTGAGGTTTTTACCGGGTTCGCTCTCCCAGGTGGTGCCGAGCTGCCCACGCCCCTTTGATTGGTCTCTTGCAAGAACCACAGTTCCTTCTTCGAGCGGACTTTGTTGTAGCAGAGCTCGGGCATACGCGTTAGTAGATTCAAGATGATCAAACTCTAAAAGAACCTTTCCTACTATACGTGTGTTATGAATTTTACTCAAATTATTTAAGTAGCTTTGTTAATTAGACGGCTACCCAGTGGGTTAGATTTTGCAAATTAAAACTACAATTTGGATTTACAAGAGCAGATCAAAACAATAGAAGTCGGTGATGAAAAGTTAAATGACCTAATAATTGACGCTATTGAGGATGTGAAGGGAAAGAAGATTGCCAAAGTAGATCTGCGCCACCTGGATGATGCCCCTACCGATTACTTCATCATCTGTGAAGGAGATTCTACAGTTCAAGTCAGATCAATTGCAGATAATGTGGTGAAACGTTTAAAGGAGGACCTGGGTCTGACACCCAGTCATCAGGAGGGTCAATCCGGGACCAAATGGGTATTAGTCGATTATTTTTCGACAGTCGTACATGTTTTTTACCCAGAAACAAGGGCATTTTATGAACTTGAGGAACTCTGGAGTGATGCAAAGATTACTTATTTCGAAAGCCTTTAAAGGAGAAGAAAGCGCTAGATGGATAAGAACAAGAATGATAATAATAACGATAACAGGCGATTCAATAAGTTCAATTCGTTTTGGATCTATGGCTTGATTGCCATGATATTGCTGGCCTCTCAGTTTTTCTTCGATTCAAGTTTCGCCACTGATCAGGAGATTTCGTTTCGTGAGTTTGCCAGTTTTGTAGAGCAGGGTGATGTGGAGCGAGTGGAGGTGATCAACCGTAAATACGCCAATGTATTTATCAAGAAACAGGTCATTGGAGAACCCCGTCATAGCAATGCAAATGACAACAAGTTCAGTCTAAACAGTCCCCAGTACAAGTTTAATATTGGCTCAGTTGAAACTTTTGAGTCCAAACTAAGAGAACTCAATGAGCAGGTAGCTCCGGAAAATCGCATCGACATTACGTATGATGAAAAGGTAAACTTCTGGGGTAATATCCTTGGATGGTTACTGCCCATCTTTTTGATTGTGGCCATTTGGCTCTTCATCATGCGAAGAATGAGTGGCGGCGCAGGTGGACCGGGTGCCCAGATATTTAATATTGGTAAATCAAAAGCAACGCTGTTTGACAACAGCAACCTGAAAGTAAATGTGACTTTCGAGGATGTAGCGGGGCTGGATGAGGCCAAGGAAGAGGTGATGGAAGTAGTAGACTTCCTGAAGAACCCCAAGAAATATCAGGCACTGGGAGGTAAGATTCCCAAGGGAGTTCTGTTGGTAGGCCCTCCAGGTACAGGTAAGACATTACTTGCAAAGGCAGTGGCTGGTGAGGCCGGTGTTCCTTTCTTTTCGATATCGGGTTCTGACTTCGTAGAAATGTTTGTGGGTGTGGGTGCTTCCCGTGTGCGAGACCTTTTCCGTCAGGCACGTGAAAAGGCACCCTGTATCATATTTATAGATGAGATTGACGCCATCGGTCGGGCACGTGGTAGAAATAATGTCCCGGGCGGAAATGATGAGCGTGAAAATACTCTGAACCAACTACTGGTTGAGATGGATGGTTTTAGTACGGATAAGGGTGTAATACTCATGGCAGCTACTAACCGTCCGGATGTCCTGGATAGTGCCCTGCTGCGGCCTGGACGGTTTGACCGTCAGATAGGGATCGACAGACCCGATCTCAAAGGTAGAGAACAAATATTCCGCGTACATTTAAAATCAATTAAGATAGCCGATGATGTCAAACCTGAGATCCTGGCAGAAATGACACCAGGGTTTGCAGGCGCTGATATCGCAAACATCTGTAACGAGGCGGCATTAGTTGCGGCTCGACATGAGAAGAAAGCTGTAGGACTCGAAGACTTCAACTACGCACTGGATCGTGTGATAGGAGGTTTAGAAAAGAAAAATAAACTGATATCTCCAGACGAAAAGGAGATCATTGCTTTCCACGAAGCGGGTCACGCCGTTTGTGGATGGTTTCTGGAGCACGCTTCTCCGCTGGTAAAAGTGACAATCGTACCACGAGGGATTGGTACCCTGGGATATGCCCAGTATCTTCCCAAAGAAGAGTATATCACCCGCACAGAGCAGTTGCTTGATCGCATGTGTATGACATTCGGTGGTCGGGCAGCAGAGAAAATAGTTTTTGACAAAATATCGACAGGGGCTCAAAGCGATCTGGATCAGGTGACCAAGATGGCATATAGCATGATTTCTATCTATGGTATGAATCCCAAAGTAGGAAATGTGTCCTTCTATGGAATGTCACAGGATCAATTTCAAAAGCCATACTCAGACGACACGGCATCATTAATCGATGATGAAGTGAGAAATCTCGTCGAATCCCAGTATGTACGGGCACAGGAGCTG
>JAUILM010000944.1 GCA_030432855.1 Bacteroidia bacterium | reverse complement strand
TCATAGAAGCACCTTGGCTTTCTAGTGTCTTAAAAATTGATTGGCCGTCCATGGTAAGTGTATCCATCCACCATTCCGAAATATTCACGGGAGTCGATGGTTGTTTTATGTGTGTGAATAGAAAGACAAAATAGTCATCCGGGATTCCCTCTTCAATGAACTTTGACATTGCCAATCTATCTGTCTGTACATTGGGGTTAAAAAACCAGGTTCCGTTTGTTCCCGCTACAAAGTGTGATTGAAATGCGGGTGCTTCATCTCCACTCAGCCATTTTTGCGTATTAGGATTGATGGGGATTATTTTAAAAGAGAGAGCTCCTCCACCTCGAAAAGGTGAACCAAATTGACGACCATCAAAAAAGAATAGAGGTGTTCTGTCTGCTGTGTCCGGGTGGTTTATAATTCTAATTTCGTACGAACCCTCATTGAAAGTCATGATTCTGTTTTTATAAGAGATTCCCTCAAAACTATTTTGGAGAAACTGAAAGTAATGACTTTGATTCCATCCGGGATCTGACTGAGGGCTATACAAAAATGACTTTTGTGACCAAACATAGCTACCATCTTCTGTCAAGGTATCTTCAGTGGCACGCCAGTAGTACACTCTTTCTTCCAAAGGAACGAATGAGGGATTCCAGCGAATGGTGCCACCGCCACTATTGATACGTTCTTCTATAAGTAAAGGACTGTTGAATAAAGCTGTGGTGTCAAGTTGGAATATGTAGTTGGAAGTGGTAGCCAATGGATTAGACGTTGATGCAATAAGAGTTGGACTACTCACAATGGAGAAATCAGGTGGAAAGAAGGAGACCAAACTGTTGTCAATTATGGGGAGGCTTATTCCTTCCTGGCCATCTATAGACACGCTGTTGTTAGAGTAATCTTCCTCATTAGTTCGTTTAGATTTGTTGAGAGTTATTAGCAAGCGGCTAGATTCTAAATCTTCACCCTTTGGGATAGGTACTACTAATGAAATCGAGTCACTATATGAAGGTGCCTTGATTGAATCGAAAAGTAATGGCAGCACCTTACCCTCGGATAGTTTCATTTCGATTTCAATGTCAATGGAATTTTGAATTGCTGTCGACAGATTCACCACCGACAAATTGACTTCAAAGCTGTCAAGTGAGGTAGTAATTATTGTGGGATCAAATGATACTGATTTTTCATCAATTGTATAGTCTGGGCTTTTATTAGGATATGCAGTGAAGGCCGGATCTCCCTGGAAAATTAATTGCTGCACGAGAGTTTTTATCCCTATTTGATCACTATCATCAAATTCTCTCATAATATGTAGAAATGCACGACCAATGCTTTCGCCGTAATTTTCTTCACCCAGAAATTCATACCAGGTTCTACCAAAATTATTAAGGGCATTGAGGAATCCTAATCCCGAAGTTGCTAGATAAATGCTTGCTCCTTTACTGGGTACCAGTATATTAGTCTCTCCCAGGCTTTCATCCTTTACGAAGACATTTCCAGTATAACAACCCAGGGACATCATAATGGGATAACGATCCTGATTTCTTAAAAATCGGGGGTCCTCATAAGCATTGAACTGAGTTGTGGCAATAGAACCATGACCAAAGTAAGTTTTCATCATCACACCCTCGTTGATCAGGTTTAGTACTTCTTCACTTGTGATATCTTGTATTTGATCTTGAGAAGTTATACTCTGTGTGAATACCTCTGGTCCGATTTTGTTATCTTTTAGTATGGAACTCATTTGATCAAGATGTGATCGAAGCAATCGTTGTTCACTGTTACTCACGCCACCTCCCAAATGCAACACCCGCTTCATCCATCCTCGATCTTCAATCGTCTGCGGAGCATTGGCTATTTGATCTTCCATGGTTTTGATCTTGTCCAGATAGATGTTGATCTGGTCAGCAGTGCGGACGGCTAATCGACCTACCGGTATACGGGGTACGCTGCTGTTGCCACGGCTGGTGAGCAGGTTGTCGGAGCCTGGTACTCCGTAGACGGGGAGATATTCGTAGGGTTCTTCGTTGAGACGGGCCTGACCATATTCAAGGCCCTTACCAATGAGGAACAGATATTGGGGATTGGACCAGTTGCGG
>JAUILM010000104.1 GCA_030432855.1 Bacteroidia bacterium | reverse complement strand
ATCTTCCGGATTGTCATCGGTTCGGTCAGTCAACAAGGGTCCCCACTCGAAGCCATCTACATCCTGATACATGACTCTCCGGCTGCCGAACGTAAAGACATCATGCACAAGCACTACATATCCTTGCCTTGCCAGTTCGTTGGCCCAGGGCTGCCCCTCGTAGAGTAGCTCCTGAATCTCCTCCTGGAAAACAGGTAACTCGTCCTGGGTCTTGACGATTTTTCGTTTACCCTGATACTTATCACCGCCATGATCATGCATTCCCAATACGGCGGGAAGTTTTCCCGGCGCATCTTTAGGTTTTAGTACCACAGCTTCTGTCGGCCTGCCAAATGGCAATTGCCAACTTATTTCCTCTACAATCAGGCCATCATATTCGTATTGGCGATGAAGTGTAACCTCAGGGATATCAGGCACCAACGGTGGGACCATGCATTCCACCACTTTCTGTGTAGCTGCCGATCGCCAACTATCCAGGTCTGAAAATTCGTCGCGACGATAGGAAAGCAAGGGAGGATCCTTCATCTGGTCGACCGCCCAGGGCCCATATTGGCCAATCATACTCTTATTGTTGTCGTAAGGAGTTGTATTCATTTGCTTAAATGTACCATGTTTTTTTTCGGATAGGATTTCGGCAGTCGAAAGTAAAGGTAGACCTGCCATGGCGGTAAGTGAATGTTGCAAGAATGTACGTCGGGGAAAAGGCTCTGAAGAAGAGGGTTTATTCATTGTGCGTAGATTTTAGACTACTTTTTACTAGAGTATTCGAACAGATTACTAAAATAGGCTTGATAATCGATATATAACGCATCAGGACAATAGACTGGTCTTCAATTTGAACATGCAACTCATGATTGTACCAATAAAGTAGCACACTATGCAAGAATACATTATCTTTGCAGGAGAAACTTACACCATAGAGTGGTACCATAGTGATCGTGGTAAAAGTCAACCATTGACATTTTATAATTCACTCGATCAAAAAGATAAGCTGCAATTCCTAAAACTGGTGAAGATGATTGGAGATAATGGACAAATTAGAAATAAAGAAAAATTCCGCTATGAGGGTGACAAGATTTATGCCTTTAAACCCAAACCGAATAGGTTTTTATGTTTTTTCACTGTAGGTTCAAGAATTGTCATCACCAATGCTTTCACAAAAAAGCCGATAAATTGCCCATCAAAGAAAAGTTAAAGGCTTTGAATTATCGGACTGATTATTTAAAGCGTACCAAAGCAGGGACATATTATGAAGAAGACAAATAAACCAATTAGCACTTTTGATCGGGAAATGCAAAACCCTAAATTCAGAAAAATATTTGATGAAGAATATAAAGAGTTTGCATTATCTGAGTTACTTCTGGCTTTAATGGCTGAGGATAGTGAAATTTCTGTCAGAAAACTTGCAAAAGCTGCAGGTATATCACCTAGCGTTATTCAAAGAATTCGATCAGGCAGACAACAAGAAATTAAAATAGGTAACTTTATTTCAATTATCGAAGAATTTGGATATAAGCTAGTTCTTGAGAAAGGGACTAAACGAATTCAATTGAACTCATAAATCGTCTATGATTTACGATAGCCTTTAATCGATTCATAACTACTGGCCTACTTCTCTGCTACATTTAAAACCATTCATCCCCTACCGTACAATCTATCCACTTTCTCTTTTGAGGGATAGGGTGCCCGGGTAAGTGGTCGTGGAGAAACATTTGAGCCATCCGGAAGTTTCACTTTTGCCCGTTGGTCCTCGTACCGGGGATCATCTACCATGGGCAATCGGTCCACTTTCAATACTTCTATAGATGGAAACCCAAATTCCACCATTACCTTTCCTTCTATTAGATAACACCCGGGACCTTTAAAAGGCCATTTGATCAGAATATCCGGAAAATGTGTAGTATCAAAAAATGCGCCCTCCACATCAATCCAGGTGCCAAAATTCATATGCCCCCTGGCGGTTGGTACGTCTTTGCGAGCCACAAGATATCCCACGATTCGGATTACTGTATTTTCTTTGCTAACCAACTCCCGCACCCGGGTATCTCCACGATATTTCGTTTTTAACATTTCAAAGGGATTGTGAGAAACAGGAAACCGTAATAATTCTATCTCATCAAATGCATCTTCAAATGTATCACGATCCAATTTGGGAAATTCCCATGATTTAGGAGGTTCAATAAATAGCTTTTGTGGTCGATGCTCATTTTTCTTTTTATCCTTACTTAGATACATGCGCGCTTCCAAAACCAGTTCATTCTTGGGTTTATTCGTAAATCGCATGGCACCGGAAAATATTAATAATTCAAGATGTTCAATACCAATCGGCACCCGCTCTATAAAATCATACAAAGAAGTAAACTCCCCGGATCTTGAACGTACTTCTACAATCGCTTCGGCTACCGATAAATTAAATCCATCAATGGTACTAAATCCAATATATATTTCTTTACCGATTAGACGGGCTAACACTTCACTATGATTTACACATGGCTGCCGAATAGCCCCCCCTGCCATTTTAGCCTCATGAAAATAAACCTCCTTACGATAAAATCCTCCGAAATTATTTATAGCTGACACCATAAATTCCAGTGGATAGTGAATTTTTAAATACAAGGCCAAATACGACTCCACTGCATAACTTGCTGAATGCGATTTGCAAAATGAAAAACCCGCAAAGGACTCAATCTGTCGATATACTTCATTGGTCAATTCGTCAGGATATCCCTTCTTCTTACAATTTTCAAAAAATCGGGATTTTACTTTCTGCAGCTCTTGTGTTGAACGGGTCTTACCGGACATCCCCCTTCTCAAAATATCAGCATCCGACATGTCCAACCCACCAAAATAGTGGGCTATTTTAATCACATCTTCCTGATACACCATGACTCCATATGTCTCTCCCAGATGCTCTTCGAATACTGGATGGAAATATTCAAAGTCATCGGGATTATTGTGCCTGCGCTGAAACTCCCGCAGCATCCCAGACTTGGCCACCCCGGGGCGGATAACACTGGATGCTGCTACCAGAATATTATAATTATTGGCCCGAAGTCTCCTGAGAAGTCCCCGCATCGCCGGCGACTCGACATAAAAACATCCA
Organism: Bacteroidia bacterium; assembly: GCA_030432855.1. Classification (GTDB taxonomy): domain Bacteria; phylum Bacteroidota; class Bacteroidia; order Chitinophagales; family Saprospiraceae; genus JABDMH01. The sequence goes on along the minus strand of JAUILM010000104.1, from coordinate 8,056 downwards.
ATCGTACGTCCCTTTGACAGCATTTCATTGCACTTCCAGTGATTGACATATAGACTGGTATCATTAAAATCAACCTTCTCTCCCCTGGTTTCTTTTACCAGTTCAATCGTAGAATGAATCGTCCCCAACCCACGCTGACTGAGTATATCAAACTTTTCAAATCCTATATCCTCCGCTATATACATATCGATCTGTGCCGTCTTAAAACCTTTCGGCGGAAAATTCATCGCGGTGTAATACGTCAGTGGCTTTTCGCTAATTAACACTCCACAGGCATGCATCGACAATTGGTTGGGATATTTATACATCATATCCGCATACTTGTGTATCAATCGCACCTCCTTACTCTTCTCGTGCAGGTTTTTCGGGTTTGCGCTTAACTGATCAATTTCCGCTTTTGGCAATCCCAACACCTTTCCCAACTCCCGATGAATCGATCGATGTTTAAAAGAACCCACCGTCCCACAAAATGCCGTACAGGCCGGATCAAATCTTTTAAAAATATAATCCAGTATCTGGTCACGGTCTTTCCAGCTCCAGTCAATATCAAAATCCGGCGGTACTTTACGCGCAGGATTCAAAAACCGCTCGAAATATAAATTCAGTTCAATAGGACACACATTGGTGATTTTCAAAATATAGGCCACAATAGAATTAGCACCACTTCCCCGACCCACATGATAAAATCCCCGGGACAAACTATACCGTACGATATCCCACGTACATAAAAAATACCCGCCAAATCCCAGTTGATCAATGATTTCCAGTTCTTTCTTTACACGTTGACGAGCCGCTGAATTAGTTTTACCGTATCTATATTCAAATCCATCATCAATTAGCTTAGTCAGTAATTCTTTGTCACCATATCGTGTCCCCGTATACGTTTCTTTATTTTTCAATGTCTTGAAATCAAAATCAAACTGACAGTCGGAGAGGATCTTTTCTGACTGACGAAGTATCTGCGGAAGCGGCTCCATCAATTCACAAATCTCGTCTGGCGACAGCATCACTTCATCCTGCACAGCATGATCCTCTACCTGCAACATGGACAAAATGATATTTTTATCAACACATCGAAATAATCGATGCAAATTATATTCTGTCTTGTTTCTAAAAGTCACCGGCTGCAATAGCACGATTTTATTTTTCTTTTTATACAAGTCAGAGTAAATAATTCGAAACCGATCACTCAGTCGCATTCCGACATATTCATTCTCTCTAAGCACCAGGGGAGCATTGTGAATAGGATAAATAATATATGCGTTGGAAAATTCAGGTGCCCTTTCCGGTAGTACCGTTTTATACACATTTGACTGGGTAAGGAAATGATTTAATTCATGAAACCCTTCATTGTTTCTGGCCAGTCCCACATATAGCAACTTTCCATTTTCTCTAAATTCCAATCCTACTACAGGATGAATATGGTATTGCCTGCAGGCTTTTATAAAATCAAATACACCCGTAGTCACATTTATATCCGTCAGCGCCATGGACTCTACCCCCATCTCTGCGGCCTGTGCTACCAGCTCCTCTACCGGAATCGTACCATAGCGCAATGAATAATATGAGTGACAATTGAGATACATTTCAAGTCAATTTTTCGGTTTTCATCAACGGTCATCTTCAAAATTGCGTGACAGGGCTCCGACAGAAGAAGCACGCTGCACCGCATATTTGCCGAACCGATTTTTTATTCGGTCCATCGCCTGATACAAGTTGATCACCGTGACATCATCAAACAGGCTGATCTGGTAATTTCCCTCTACAAGTCCCGACAATTTTACTCCCACCAGGCGTATCATCATCCGTCGCTCGTACACCTTGTCAAACAACTCCATCGCATTGCGTATAAGCACATGATCGCAGGAGGTATAGGGGATCTTATGTTGCTGTGTATGCGTATCAAAATTGGCATATCGGATTTTGACCGTAATGACTGAGGATACTTTTCCTTCACTGCGAAGCTGATAGCAGAGGTTTTCCACCATCTGCACCAGCAGCGCTTTCAACCGGACGATATCCATACTGTCGCGTACGAAGGTACGCTCGCTGGATATGGATTTGCGCTCGCTATGCTGCACCACTGGCGTAGGATCAATGCCATTAGCTTTGCGGTACAGGGCAGAACCATTTTTTCCCAGCAGACGCAACAGTACTTCCTCAGGAATATTTGCCAGTGTTTTTATGGTACGAATACCCACCCTCGAAAGTGTCTTGTACGTAGCCGCACCAATCATCGGTATCTTGCGGACCGACAGCGGATCTAAAAACGGACGTACCTCATCGAATTTGATCTGTAGCTGCCCCTGTGGTTTTGCCTCACCGGTAGCAATTTTACTGACAGTCTTGGTAGGTGACAGCCCAAACGAAATAGGCAGTCCCGTTTCTTTAATAATTTTAGTACGCAGACTACTGCTCCATTTAAAGCATCCGAAAAAGCGATCCATACCGCTGATATCCATATAAAACTCATCGATACTCGCTTTTTCATAGACGGGAGCCTCCTCGGCTATTATCTGGGTCACCTCGGCAGATTTGCGGGTGTAGAGGTCCATATCTCCTTTCACCACGACAGCCTGAGGGCATATACGCAACGCGTGCTTCATCGGCATGGCAGAATGCACTCCGTAATAACGCGCCTCATAGCTACAAGAGGCTACCACGCCACGATCTGAAGTACCCCCTACAATGACGGGCTTATTTTCCAGGCTGGAATCGATAAGCCGCTGACATGAAACAAAAAACGTGTCCAGGTCAAGATGTACAATATGCCGGTTTCTAAAGTCCATTCAGTACGCATAAAAGGTAGACTGACCGGACCTCCGGCAAAAATGGTGCGGACTGCCCTCAGATACATCGTCTCAAGGATATCAGCAATCGTTACAATTACCTTGATACGCATACCCATGTCGGGACACCCACACCATACAGTCTTCTTTACCAATCTACTACAGATGATCACTTTTCCTGATCCATCATATCAAGGACCAGGCATGATCTGCCCAAAGTCAATGAAAATGTGGTACATTTTAACTAACTTTGAATCTATTTATAATAGACAAATGTATATTTAAAATACATTTAGTACAACATAATTATATTTAAAATGGATTTTCTGGCAAAAAATCTCCGCTTTCTACGAAAAAAGGCCGCAGCTACACAAGATGAGATGGCCCGCAGTCTGGACCTAAAAAAGTCAACGTACGCGAGCTATGAAAGCGACGAAGGCAATACACCCCCTGCTAAGACCCTCTATGCCATCGCCAAACGATTTGATGTATCCATGGATAGTCTCTTTGAGGTGAATTATGCAGCACTACAGCAGCATGAGATGCTTAAAATCGCGGATCGTGAAGTATACTTTCCGGTCAGTGTGGATCTGGACGGCACGGAGCTGATCGATGTCGTACCGGGTGATCACAGGGCACAGGCAGGTTACCTCAGCGATTATTCTGACCCCAGCTACATTCAGTCCCTTCCAAAGATCAACTGGGACCTGGGTATTTATGAAAGCGGCACCAAGCGGATTTTCGAAATCACCGGAGACAGTATGCTACCTATTCCATCACAGTCTTATATCCTGGGTGTGCGTCAATCGTATGAAGACCTTACCAATCATCAGGCATACATCATCATCACCAATCACGATATATTATTCAAGCGCATTCGCAAGGAAGGGCCCTACTTGCATCTTATATCAGACAACCCCATCTATCCTCCACAAAAAATCAAAAGTGACGAAGTGCGACAGTACTGGAAAGCACTAAAGGTCATTATGGACCTACCGGCTTCAGAAGCAGTCACTCTATCCCATCTCAATGACAGCCTCTCAGAGACCAGAGACAAAGTAGATCAGGTCCTGGAGGCCCTCCAGCTTAAAAATCAGTAGTATAAACAAACGGTTTCACCGATGCCCAGGTGGCATCCCAATTGCAATAAAATACTACATGACCACACATGGGAATCACGGATAAAAATGAAGTCGGAAGATACTCATGAGCTCGTATCAGCGACTGCACATTGGAATATTCATCAAACTCCCCTGCTAATAGTAAAACGGGGGCCTCTATTTTCTCAAATGTTTCCTTACTCACAAAATGGGTATTGTATAGGGCATTTAACATACTCAGACTTTCACCCCAGCGATCTGGTTCTGGCATGGCTTCTACTCTTCCTTTAAAATAAGCGCCCGCATTTTCCATCAATCCTTCCTCGGAATAATCAACCGGCGTTACTTCGCTATCAATTCGATCAGCGGCACCTATTACCACCATCTTCTGCACATACTCAGGAAAATTGGCAGCCAGTTTAAATGCTCCATATCCTCCATCACTAAATCCGATCACAATAGTCTTTTTAAGATTTAGATGATCCAGCAATTTAACCGCATCATCGGCGCGCTGATCAAATGAAAAAGGCTCATGACCTATATCAGACTTAACATGCCCTCGGGTACCCAGACAAATAACCTGATGAGTTTTTGAAAGTGCATCAATGAAAAATTCGAATTCATTGATATATCCGTAGACTCCTCCATGCAGAAGAAGTATCGGATCCCCCTCACCGTATATTTCATAGTATAAGCGAGTATCTTCACCGACTTCAAGATACTGCCCCACTTCATCATTGAATCCATAATTAATTTCTGAAGACTGGGAATATAAAGGAGAAAAAATACAAGCGAGTACCACCGTCGGAAATAAATATTTCATCGTTAATGTTTTTTAAAAAAGGGAGAATTAATTATCTCTTAAATTATCAGCAGGATGTAGTAGCGCGGATTTAAATGCATGATAGCTCATCGTCAAGATAGCGATGAATAATGCAGAAATGCCAGCAATAAAAAATACATCTACTGACAAATCCGTACGAAATGCATAGTTATCCAGCCACTGCTGCATTAGATAATAGGCAACAGGTACGGCAATCAAAAGTGCAATTACGACCAGCGCAACAAACTGACGGGTGACTAGTGTGAGAATGCTTTGCACACTCGCACCTAATACCTTACGTATGCTTATTTCTTTTTTACGTTGATCCACCATAAAAGCAGACAATGCAAATAATCCTAAACAAGCAACCAGTAAGGCTAATATTGAGAAACTGGAAAAAATCTTACGCGTTCTGTTCACATCGTCATACATCGCTGCATAACTATCATCCATAAACGTATATCGAAACTCCATCTGGGGTGCAAATTGCTGCCATTTACTTTCTATCTGTCCCACTAAGGTGGGCATATCTTGACTACTAACCTTTAATGACATAATTGAATTTGCCCCGTACCCAACAAACATAACAAGGGGGTCAACGGCCTTCTGTAATGTTTCAAAATTAAAATCCTCGACTATGCCAATAATTTCAAATGCATTATTACGCTCAATGTGGTGCCCAATCGGATTCTCCAGTCCCAGCATTTTCACAAGAGACTCATTTACAATCACTGCTGCAGCATCAGTAGATCGTGACTCAGAAAAATTTCGACCAGCTACCAGTTGCATGCCCAGTGTTTCCAGATAATCGTAGTCTACCGTCCAGGCCTGCGCATACACAGGTTCTTGCTGATCCTTACGACCTTCGATGACAAATCCACTACTATTTCTGCTCGTACCCTCTATCGGCAGATAGGTACTAATGGTAACATTTTCAATCCCCTGAACCGATTTGAGTTCCTCCTTGAAGGAACGAATCTTCTCTTGGTCACCTATCATGTTAGTTCCATGCAATTGTATGACCTGATCTTTATCGTAACCAATTTTTTGATTTAGAATAAAATGTAATTGCTTATTAATAACCAACGTAGACACTATCAAAATAATAGAGGTGGTAAATTGAAACACGACCAACGCACTTCGAAAATCAGAGGATTGACGACCATTACTCAGCTTTCCTTTGAGCACATGTATCGGATCGAATCCCGATAAATATATGGCGGGATAAAGACCCGCTAAAAGACCCACCAAAATGGAAATTCCAACCCCACCTGCGAGGAACAAGGGATCATCCAGGGGAAATACCAGATCCTTTCCGGACAGAACGTTAAAATAAGGCATAATGGAGTGGGCCAATACAAACCCCAAAACGAACGCCAGCAAGGTCATCAGGATAGATTCTGTCAAAAACTGCTGGACCAATTGCCGTCGCATCGAACCGATCACTTTTCGTAACCCTACCTCTTTCGATCGATTTGCAGCCTTAGCTGTAGAAAGATTGATAAAATTGATGCTGGCAATTATTAATATGAAGAGCGAAATAGATCCAAATAGCCACACAATTTTTTTATCACCACGACTGTGTCTATCGGTTATCTCAGAAGAATTTAGGTGTATATCCGAGATCGGCTGAAGTTCAAAATTATTATTGCTGTGGGCAGTCACCTCTGCTGCACTTCGATCTCTCCACGCTGGTATGAGAAATTTCTCCATCATCACACTGGATAGCGTATTTTCAAATGCATCTCCATCTACACCCTGATGCAATTTTAAGTAGGTGAAATAATTATTATTGGTCCAGATATCCTGCTCACCGGGATAAAATTCGAAGGCAGTAAGTGATTGGAAAAAATCATACTCCAGATGTGAATTGGAGGGGAAGTCTTCCATCACACCAGTGATCTCAAGAGGACTTTCTTCAAAGCCATTCACTATTATTGAAGATCCTATAGGATTAGCATTGCCAAAATACTTCTGTGCTACACGCTCTGAAATCACTACTGTATTAGGCCTTGAAAGTGCCTCCCCGCGATTTCCATACACCATAGGGATCTGGAAAATATTGAGAATAGAGGGATCTGCCAGAGCAAACTTTCCGCTCTCAAAATATTCTGTCGGTTCGGTGGATACTCGGACCTGATTTCGATCACCAATAAAGAGGATCCGTCCTCCTTGATCTATTTGCTCAAAAGTCTGCATAGCGGCAGCTGCTAAAGGGGGTGGCATATGGGCATTTATACGAGGTTCCTCATATCCATTCCAGTAGGTGATGACACGGTAAATATTTTCAGATTCCGGCACCGACTGATCATAGCTCATCTCATGCCGTATGAAGATAGCAATAAGTATACAGGCAGTCATCCCTACGGACAATCCGATGATGTTGATAAGGGAATAGGTTCGGTGACGGTTTAGATTTCGCCAGGCTACTTTTAGATAATTAAAGAGCATATTGCAATTGATTTGATCATTGGACACTTAGATATATGCCAATGTCATGCTACATTTCTAAGCAGCTATTTATCAAATAGTTACAACACAAACTCAGGCCTAAAGGTGTTCACGACCGCACAAGGGTGTTCATTTCCGTACAATACAATGATGGAAAACCTTACAATTTACATCACCGAAAACGGGTAGCGAGAAGGGAGCTTTCCTACAGTTTACTCTTTACAAAATAGAATATGTAGATCCAGACAAGCCCTTTGATCAAAAAGAAAAGGAATCCTGCTACCCCAAGTTTCTTAAGGTATGATTTCAACTTTGCATAGCGACTGGACTTACTTGGTTCCTCTGACATATTATATAAGCAGCATTACCAATGCAACACAGCAATAGATGCGAGAGTTCTGTCTAGTCGCTGATATTTAGTAAAGGACTCGATGCTACTTTATTCGCAACCAATATCGCGCTTGGAGGAAGAATCCGCGTTAGGATAGCAATTGCCTGAAGGTAACGCTGTGGGCATATACTTTTCAACTGTAGGATCTTGTAGCCCGAATTTCAGAAATGCCACCAAATCAGCCTTTTCTTCATCGGTCATATTGAGTGGTCTGAATTCAGATGCAATAGCCTCCGCGGGCACATCTGGATTTTCTGGTATCGCTACATCAAAGTACTCAACCACTTCCTCCAGAGATCGCTTACTACTACCATGAAAGTAAAAGGAAGTACCCTGTAAGTTGTATAAGTGAGGCACTTTGAATTTGAACATATCCTCCTGTCTGCCAGTGAATCCACCGCGACCCAAATTTTTCTTTCGGGTTTCGGCATCTTCCTTAAAGGATATCTGATCATCCAGATCATTTACTCCCAGCGCAAAAAACCGTGTGGCACTGAATGCC
>JAUILM010000103.1 GCA_030432855.1 Bacteroidia bacterium | reverse complement strand
AGAAAATCCTTTGTATAGGGATGGTCGTATTCGGTGAGAAGAATATTGAGTCCTGGTTTGACGGATCGGTGCTGAAAGGCATCATCCAGCAAGATCAATTGTGTGTCTGGAGTTTGCGATAGTATTTTGGGTATTCCGATAACCCGACTTTCGGATACATACACAGAGGTTTCGGCAAATTTTCGCTTGAACTGAAGTGGTTCATCTCCAACCTGATCAGCTGTATTATATCCTGATACGGGCAGGAATCCTTTGGTCTTGCGTTTATAGCCACGACTTAACACCGCGATTTCCAGATACTGAGACAACCATCCTACAAGGTATTCAATATGAGGTGACTTGCCGGCTCCTCCCACGGTTAGGTTACCGACGGAGATGACCGGGACACCAAAAGATATGGACTTCAGGAATCCAATGCTATAAAACCAGTTTCTGACAGAGACTCCAATACCATAAAGCAAGGCAAAAGGAGACATAAGGATTTTAAAAAGAATGCTCTGGATCATGGACTGGTTCTATTTAGCAATGTATTACCTATCGAACATTGCAGGCATTTCCTCTGAGTACAATAGAACGATTTCAACTGAAGGAGCGCCTGTGAATCAAAGGCCGAGCCACTGTCAAGACCCAGGTCAGCGAATCTGGACAGTATCTGATTTTTCTCAGATTTAAGTTCTTCCAGGAATGTCATAGCACGCTGTTTAAAAGAGTCATATTGATGCCGGGCACCATAATAAAACAAAAAGGGGACAATTGTGTTGATGATGATCAGCTCGATGGATGCATTGCCCAATGTTTTCTTTCTTGCCTTAGACTCACTGGATCCTTCAAAGGTGTAGTTAGTTTTCCAATACCCGGAAACTTCTGAAGTAAGCATATTACGGATTTCAGATACAGATTGAGCCGCCAGAGCCTTGCTGAACAAATGATTGCTCCTGAAAAAAAGCACGGCAAACTGCGCGATTCGAACGGTCGGGAAGTTTGCCGGACGCATACGCATAAACTTCCATCGCCGCCTCTCCAAAGGGGTTAGGTTATACTTCTTTGCATAAAAATGGTAGTCGTCTCTTAGCGCTTTGGTGTAATCGTCTTCTGGTTCTTCAGGGAGTAGTCCTGACTGTCCAAACAGAAGGGCTTCAATGTGTCGCAGCTTGTTTTTATGCCGTAGTAGTACGCTCCGGGGAGTGCAGGCGGCCAAAGCTTCAAAGGCATCTGCATTTTTTTTGAATCCAAAATTTCTTGCCAGAAGCCTATAGAAGGCTTCTTCCCAATCCTGATGAGTCTCCTCCAGAGTTTGAGCAATGCGATGTGTCTTTGTCTCTAGTCGATCTACCAGCAGTCTCTCGTACCAGGATCTAAGTTTGATCGGTGGTACGGGATTTGATATCAGTAGGTTTTCGCAGGGAATCCATTGTTTAGAGGCTTCGAGTGCAAGATACTTTTGTTGTAATGCAGGATCGATCCTATCCTTCATTTCCAGGCACGCAAGCGGTTCGCCATTTGGCAATGATATTTCACAATCGGCATGATACACTACATGTAGTACTACACTGCTGTAAGCAGGGTCCTCCTGGTGTTTGTGCCGAATCCAGTCACTGGCGCGTACATGCATTTCCACATGGCCGTACCACATATCGTTTCCCAGCCGTAGTTCGGCATTTAAAAAGTCGGGTCCGGCATCTTCATTTCGGTAGCCGGTTTTACTGATGGTGATTTGCTCTCCCTGAGTGGTCTTAAGGTTTTCAAAATCGAACCGCTTTAAATGCCATATGTAGTAAAGGAAGGCTTCGGGGGGGTGTGGCTGCATATGTATTTATTCTATTTTCTTAATAAAGGTCTTAAAGTTGTAAGCAAATTCATTTCGATCATCGGCCTTGTGAGGTTCTTCAGACACTAACTCCCATTCATGGGGATCAATTTCAGGGAAAAATGCATCCCCTTCTTCAATGATAGTATCTATCTCAGTAAGGTATATCTTGTCGGCCAGGTCCATACTCTGTTTATAAATTTCACCACCACCGATTACGAAGACTTCAGACTCTTCACCATCACGGACTAGATCCAGAGCTTCTGAGATACTGTGTGTCACCAATACTCCGGACGCTATGAAAAAAGGGTCGCGAGTTACTACGATGTTGGTTCTGTTTTTCAGAGGTACGCCCAGGGATTCAAAGGTCTTTCGTCCCATAATGACATGGTGCCCCTTGGTAGTTCTCATGAAGAATCGCATATCAGCAGGTACGTGCCAGGGTAAGTCGTTGTCCACACCGATCACCCGGTTGGTACTACAAGCAGCAATTAGGGAAATAATCATTCCCAAAATTACAAATCAGCAAGGAGATTCGCTTCCATCATTCGGTCTTCAATCCATAAACGACGTGGATCGATTTCACCTTTCAGGTATTTTTCCATGATTAAGCTCGCAATCGGGGCCGCATAAGAACCACCCCAGCCTCCATTTTCTATAAAAACAGCGATAGCTATTTTTGGTCGCTCGCGTGGAGCAAAGGCATAAAACACAGAATGATCTTTACCATGGGAGTTCTCAGAGGTTCCTGTTTTCCCACATACTGCAATGCCAGGAATATTGGCCATAGTGGATGTCCCCTGACTAACAGATCGGGCCATACCGTCTATGACAGGATCAAAATGCTGATCTTCGATTCTAACGCGCTTTGGTGTAAGGTAAGGCCTTGCAATTTGGGAAGTTGAATCCCTGAATTGCTTTATCAAATGAGGACGATAATAATAACCGCGATTTCCAATGGTAGCGGCAAGATTTGCCATTTGCAATGTGGTAAGTTCGATTTCACCCTGGCCTATGCCATTTGAAATAATGTACGTACTTCTCCAGTCGCCTTTACCCTCATAAAAGTCATCATAGAAATCGCTGTCAGGGATAAGTCCTTGTTGCTCTTGAGGCAAATCAATTCGCAACTTCTCACCCAGTCCAAAATCATTGAGGTGCGCGACTATTTTGTTTAGGCCTACTTCGGGATTCTCAAATCCTTCCACATTAACCAGGTCCTGATATACCGTGTAAAAGAAGGTGTTGCATGACTCTTCAATGGCACCAACTACATTGCGTACACCAGGGCGTGCATGACATCCCCACCGAAAGGTCTTATAGTAGTAGGCACCTTTGCAAGTGATATAGCGATCTGTAGTCAGTACACCTTCCTGCAGTGCAATAAGGGATAGGACGGGCTTGAAAATGGATCCAGGAGGATACTTAGCCATCGTTGCACGATTAAAAAAAGGCTTTAGACTATCCGTCTGCAGGCGATTGAAAGTTCGTGCACGATCTGCATTTACACTCAACACCTCGGGATTATAAGCTGGACTACTGACCATAGACAGGATCTCCCCTGATTCCGGTTCGATTGCTACGATGCCTCCGATCTTACCCTTCATCAATTCTTCTGCATATCCTTGCAAGTCGATATCCAGTGAGACGATGATATCATTCCCAGACAGTGCATTGGCATCCCGTTCGCCATTTTCATAGGATCCCACATTACGACCAAAATTATCTTTGAGTTGGTACTCAAGTCCTTTTTTACCGCGCAAAGCATCTTCATAGCTGGCTTCAATGCCGCTTACTCCATAGTAGTCTCTCTTCTCATAGACTCCCTGGGACGATTCAATCACATCCTGATCTACCTCGCTTATATATCCTAACACATGCGCTGCATAGGGATACTGATATCCCCTCACAGTACGAACCTTCGTGGTGAAGCCAGGGAATTCGTGTAGAATTTCTTGAAGTCGGGCATATGTGACAGCGTCAATTTTATCGAGAAAGAGGAAGGGGATTCTCCGAGAAAAACGGAAGTCATTAAAATCCTTATCCAGGTTTTTCTCAAATGTCTCACGTGTGATACCCAAAACATGGCACATTTTCATGGTGTCCATGGCCGGGTCCAGGAGATTGGCTGTGGCAAACAAATCATAGATGGGCTTATTAAATACGATAAGTTTTCCATTCCGGTCGTATATAAGCCCCCTTGAAGGATATATGACCTGCTTCTCAATGGTAGCCGTCTCTGCCTTGATACGATAGGATTGATCCAGCAACTGCATAAAGGCTACCCGGAGTAGAATTAGTACTCCTGTGAATATGATAACACCTTTTATGACATAACTTCTGGATTCCATGTAGAATCAGTCCTTTGGGTTAAAAATAAGCATATAGATTCCAACCATTCCAATGGATGCTATAAAGGATAGAACGCTTTTCAATAAGATTTGTGGTATCTGCGTCAGATCAAATGCTTCCAGCAAAAAGTAAAAGAATACGTGCAAACTCAAAACTGAACTGGCATACCGAAAGAACCAATTGGTCCCAAATTGTCGAATATTGGGTACTGAATTGATCTTATATCCTCCCCGTGGCTCCAGAGCACTCAGCATGTTAGGACGTATGAAGGCTGAAAATACAGCTGCTCCTGCGTGCATTCCCGGCGAATTGTAAAACATATCAACAGTGATACCTATCAAAAAACCCAGAGCCAGCAGCCATCCACGTGCGATGCTTATGGGCAATAGCAAAAGAAATAGAGGATAAACGAATATTTGTATGTAGTTAAATTCAGCGCCACCCAGGTTTACCCGACTCAATATGAGCACCTGGATAAGTACCAGAATGATAAAACGCCATATGGATCTTATGATAGGACGATTCATTTCACTGCTCTTCGATTTCGAGTTGTTCTTGCTTCAACAGATTTCTGACAACGTAGACATAATCTAAACGGGATAAGTCATTTGACAGTTTAATGTCAACATCGTAGAAATTGCTGCCATCACCTAGTTCAAAATTGCTCACAATCCCAATATCAATTCCTGCAGGGAAAATAGTGCTGAAACCACTGGTCACGACTTTGTCGCCAACATTTAATGGCGCATGCTTTGGAATATCTCCCAACTTGGCGCTTGTGGGATCACCACCTGTCCAGAACAAGGTACCAAAGAAATGGCTTTTCTCAAGGGCTGAGCTAATCATACAATCCCGGTTCAGGACCGATATGCCTCGGGCATAATGCTGGTTGACGTCGATGATGATACCCACTACACCCGATTCTTCAATAACTCCCATACCTTTCTCAATACCAATATCGGTACCTCCCTTGAGGGTGAAGAAGTTGTCCAGGGCGATGATAGAATTATTAATGACGCGAGCGGGTATTAATTCATACTGTTGTTGATAAAGAGAATCGCTTATCGCCTCGCGTTCCGTCGAAAGGGAATATATATAATTAGGTGCAGTAACGCGCAAATTTGCATTCTCCTGTGCCAATTCATCTGCGATCGAATTAAGGCGGAAGTATCGTATCACTGAATCGTAACTGTCGGTGATCCATCCACTCACATGATTTGAGGATCGTATAAAAATTGCCTTCTGTGCAGGATTAAATCGGACGAGCAGGTTGAAGCACACTAGCTCCAAAAACAAGAAGAGGAATACGTAGCCGTATCGATAAAGAAAATAGAGAATATTCTGCATGCAGTGTCAATACCTGTTACACACTCTTGCGATCAATCAGGAAAGAGAACTTATCTGTATTTCTCAATGCAAGTCCGGTTCCCCTTACAACTGCCCTGAGTGGATCTTCAGCCACGGTCACCGGAAGTCGGGTTTTTTCGGATACTCGCTTTCGCAGGCCTCGAAGTAGTGCCCCTCCACCGGTCAAATACAGCCCGGTTTTATAAATATCAGAAGCAAGTTCCGGAGGTGTTACCTCAAGTGCCTTCAAAATGGCTTCTTCGATTTTACTAATTGAATTATCAAGTGCCTCAGCAATTTCCTGATACGTTATGATCTCCTGCCTGGGAATTCCAGTCATTAGGTCCCGTCCATTGATAGCAAAGGGCTCTGGTGGATCTTCAAGGTCTGTCGAGGCGGATCCTACATTTATCTTCAGCATCTCTGCAGTCCGTTCACCGATTAGCAGGTTGTGATTTCTTCGGAGATGATCAATGATGTCCATTGTAAACTCATCCCCTGCTGTTCGGATCGATTGTTCACAAACGATACCGGAGAGTGCAATGACAGCAATCTCGGTCGTACCACCACCGATGTCGATGATCATATTGCCAAGAGGCTCTTCCACATCGAGACCTATACCCAGAGCAGCTGCCATGGGTTCATATATCAGATAGGTTTCTTTCGAGTCCACGTGATCAGCTGAATCAAAAACCGCTCTTTTCTCAACTTCTGTAATGCCTGAGGGGATGCAAATCACCATTTTCATGTGGGTGAAGAACTGCCGACGCTGATCAATCATGTTGATCATTCCCTCGATCATACTTTCAGCAGCCTGGAAATCAGCAATCACGCCATCTTTCAAGGGTCTGACAGTCTTTATGTGCTCATGCGTCTTTTCATGCATCTGCATGGCTCTTGACCCAACCGCTATGGTCTCGCCAGTACGTCTGTCAATAGCTACAATAGAGGGCTCTTCCACCACAATCTCATCACCCTGGATGATTAGTGTATTGGCCGTACCCAAATCGATGGCTAACTCCTGACTAAAAAAATTAAAAAATCTCATCCCCAGCTCATTTCCTGATAATGCGTAACAAAGGGCATACCAGCTTCGCAAAAGAAACTAATTTTATCCAATTCAAGAAATAATCCCTTTGCAATAAAATATATAGTTTTTACAAATATTATTATTTATAATATTTTGGTTATCAGTATCTAGTGAATAATTACCCTACTCATTTCATGATAATTGAGATACTTTCTTGCCATCTCGATTAGTGCTTCTGGCGACGTGTTTTGTAGTTGAATCAGGAGGTTAGCTACATAATCTGTAGAATGACCCTCAATCACACTGCTTTTGACCATGTTAATGATCTGCAAGGGGCCGTCCATCAAACTTAAAATGTAACCTCCCAGATAATTTTTTACTACTTCCAGTTCATCCTCTGGTATTAATCGCTTTTGTAAATCAATAAGTTCCTTTTCTATCTCCTTCAGAGCAGGACCAACATTTCGTCGCTCGGTCTCCATACTGATATTGAAATATCCTGAAAACAGCAGCGTCTCAAGGCTGGAATGAATACCATATGTGAGTCCCTTTTCTTCGCGAATGTTTTTCATCAGACGTGAACCAAAGTATCCACCCAGAATGGTGTTGAGCAAATAAAGTGTAGGATAGTCTTCGTGACCTCTGCTAAATAGTGACCTGCCGATTCTAATGGCAGACTGAGACTTACCCATATCCTCTTCCAATTGCATAATTTGAGAAGGCAGTGGTGGAAACTCCTTACTCCTTGCCGTTTCATTTTTTTCGGGCATCCAGGAGCCAATGGACTTGTCGAGAGCATTTAAAATCGCATCGGTAGGTCTGCCTGCCAGGAAGACCATGCCATTCTGAGGTGTGAAAGTATTCTTATGATGAGCTACCAAATCTGCTCTTTCTATTGCATTATAGTCTTCGATGGTGCTACTATATCCATATGGATGCATTTCACCAAAAAAGATTTCCGTCGCCTTCCTATATGCAATGACATCATTTTGTGAAAGATCTACTTTCAGCCTTTCAGCTGTGCGTTTCTTAAAAATTGACAATTCTTCCTCTGGGAAAGAAGGGGCCTGCACTACACCATTAATTATGGGAATCAATTCAGGTATATGTTTGGATAGTGCATATAACTGAACCCCGATGTAGTCAAACGAAGGAGGAATTGAAAGCGTAGCACCACGATGATCTAGCCGTTCCGCTATTTCTGGAGAATGCATCCCGTCAAAACCTTCTCTCAGTTGACTCATACAGGTGATGGCTGCTAACCTCTTATGTTCGAAAGGCCGACCTCCGCGAAATACAATTTCAATCTTGGTGATCTCCAGCGAACCAGCTTCCAGCAAATAAACGGGCATGCCGTTAGAAAGGTGGAACAATTTGATTGGAGGGAAGTCAACCTTACCTACTGGATTGATAGCGGGTTGTGGAAACTTAAATGTGCTTTTCAATAGTTATTCTCCCGATTTACAATAATAGAACAGCTAAGTTTAAAAAATGATGGGGATTCGTTTATTTTTGTCGTGATTTTTTCAATTCTCTATTGATCTAGGACTTAATGTTTCCATCGTATGAAATTTAGTATTTCTTCTGCTGATTTATTGAAGAAAATCCAACTTGCTAGTGGAGCCATTGGATCGAATACCGTGGTGCCTATACTGGAAGATTTTCATTTTCTGATAGATGATAACAATCTGACCATATCAGCAACAGATTTGGAGACTTCTATTATTACCAGCGTTGACGTGCTTTCAGATGAAAATGGTGCGATTGCTGTGCCGGGTAAAATACTGGTAGATACACTAAAGGCCTTGCCAGAGCAGCCATTGACAATCGATGTAAATCAGGAAAAGCTCACGGTTGAAATTACCTCATCCTATGGTAAGTACAAGCTCAGCGGAGATAATGCAGAGGAATTTCCGAATATCCCTACCTCTGACAACACCGAATCAGTCTCAATCAGTGCTCATCTTCTACAAGAGGCAATTAATAAAACCATATTCGCTACCAGTAATGACGAACTTCGTCTTGCGATGACGGGTGTCTATGTCCAGATTGATTTCAACAAGATCACTTTCGTTGCAACAGATGCGCACAAGCTGGTCAAATACACATTTTCGGGCATTGAGGGAGATATAAATACATCTTTCATTTTACCCAAAAAATCGCTTTCGCTATTAAAAAATGCCCTTCCCGATAGTGGACAGGTACAGATAGCATTCAATAAGTCAAACGCATTCTTTTCTTTTGATGATCACCAGCTCGTTTGCCGGTTGATCGATGCGCAATATCCTAACTACAATGCGGTAATACCTGTCGATAATCCAAATGTATTGACAGTCCAACGTAGAGACCTCTTACAGTCACTGCGTCGTATAGCGATATATGCCAACAAGACCACCAATCAGGTCGTATTAAACATTGATGATGCAAGTCTTACCATCGAGGCTCAGGATCTAGACTTCGCTAATGAAGCTACTGAACAATTGACCTGTCAGTATGAGGGGACGCCGGTTACGATCGGATTTAATGCCAAGTTCATCATCGAAATGCTCAATGTACTGGATACAGACGAGATTAATCTTCAACTCTCCACTCCTAACAAAGCGGGTATCATTGTACCAGGAGAAGGTCCGGAGGATGAAGAGCTGATTATGCTCGTAATGCCAGTCATGCTAAGTAGATAAAAGCAGCGTATTTATGCGAGTTGGTCTATTTTTTGGATCCTTCAATCCAGTGCATGTAGGCCATATGATTATTGCCAATCAGGTACATAGTCTCACATCGCTGGATCAGGTATGGATGGTGGTCAGCCCACACAATCCATTCAAGAAAAAATCAACCCTGGCTAATGACTTCGACCGATTGCACCTGGTCAATCTTGCTATCGGTGATAATGTGCATCTTCGGGCCTCCAATATCGAATTTAGCCTTCCAAAACCATCTTATACGATTGATACACTTACCTATCTGAAGGAAAAGTATCCAGATTATCAGTTCTCTTTAATCATGGGGGGTGACAATCTACGCACATTCCACAAATGGAAGAACTATCAGCAGATATTGGATAGTCATGATCTGGTGGTGTATACCCGACCCGGATACACTAATGAGCACAACCTGAACCAGGCCAACATTACAATTCTCCAGGACCTACCCCTCCTCAATATTTCTTCTACCTACATTCGCAACAGTATTCGTGAGGGAATCTCAATACAATATCTTGTGCCGGATGCTGTATATGAGTATTTGAGAGATAGTAATATGTATACTCGAAAGAAAAAGGAAACATAAGTAGAAAAGTATCGTTTTCTAAAGCATGAGCAGGACACTTTTTTGGATTAGCTTCTTTCTATTGACATCAGTCGGGCTCTCTGCTCAGCAGGACGTAGCCATAGGAAGTTGGAAATCCTATCTTCCGTATAAATTTGGCTGGAGCGTGACCCAAAGCCCAGAAGCAGTGTATTATGGCACACAGTGGGCTTTGATGAAGGTCAACAAGGATGACCTTAGCCTTGAATACTTTTCTAAGGTCGATGGTCTAAGCGATGTGGAAGTACGATTTGTGCAATATTATCCTGATCAGGATGTCCTGATGGTGATTTATGAAAACAGTAATATTGACCTGGTATTTAGTGACCAGATAGTCAATCTAAACCAGATCAAGGCAAATACGCAGATTGTTGAGGACAGGACGATTAACGACATATACTTTAAAGCACCCTTTGCATACTTAGCCACAGGATTTGGAGTGGTTCAGCTCAATATCGAAGAAGAGGAATTTGGCTTTACCTCGTTTTCTAGTCGCAACATTCTCAGTGTGAATGGTAGTGAGGATGATTTGTATCTAAGCGCAGTGGATGGCCTCTATAGGGGACGCGATGATGGCTCCGTCAACCTGGGCGATTTCGGCACCTGGGAGAAGCTGGGCTTTGCCGAGGGTCTGCCTGAAGAACAAGTGGGCGCCATGCTTGAGTCCATTGACGATCAATTATATGCCGGAGTCAATAATGCGCTCTACCGACTGGATAACGGACGGTTTGAGTTTCTCCACGAAGAACCAGGATATACATTCCAGTACGCTACTCAAACTGAAGAGGGTGTTTTGACCGGATGGAAATGTGAGGCGGGATGTGCTGATAAGAAGTGGCTATTCACCACTTCGGGGAGCAAAAGCTCAATTTCGAGCTGTGCCAAAGTGACTACAGATGCTATCACTGACGAACAAGGCAGGATTTGGTATGCCGATCAAAGTCGTGGTTTTAAATTTAGTGAAGGCATCAACGGTCCCTGTCAGGTCATTACACCCAACCGACCACCCACGCACAATGCCTCTCAACTTGCTACACAAGATGGAGCCCTGTATGTAGCTACCGGAGGGGTAACTATCAATTATGGCTATCTCTTCAGAGCTGATGGATTTTACACCAATGAGTCAGGT
Organism: Bacteroidia bacterium; assembly: GCA_030432855.1. Classification (GTDB taxonomy): domain Bacteria; phylum Bacteroidota; class Bacteroidia; order Chitinophagales; family Saprospiraceae; genus JABDMH01. Next base: position 202 of record JAUILM010000103.1, on the reverse strand, counting down.
ACCTGGGAGTCTTTCAATCGAAGCAATGTCGATATACTATCGGAACGGGATATGCGTGATTTCCTATCCATTGAAGCCAGTCCGAACGGGAAGGTATATGTAGGTACATTCTGGGATGGGCTGATCGAATATGACGATGGCGAAGTGTTCTTGTTTGACAAGGATAACTCAAGCCTGCAGAACTCTGTCATAAATCCGGACA
>JAUILM010000102.1 GCA_030432855.1 Bacteroidia bacterium | reverse complement strand
TCCATTCACTTTCTCATTGAATGATGTCCACGCCGGGATGAATGAAGAGCAGGAGGTACAACTATATTTTGAAGGAGGGGCAGGATTTTCAGGAGACGATGGTTTCAATATTTCCAGTACCGTGGGAGTGAGCATAATAGGTGATTATGATGAGGAGCAAGAAGGTCGTCTGGTGTATGATCGGACCGAGGTAGACAAAGTGGGACTCTGCATAGCCACAGAAGCATGGGGAGCGAAAGTTGAGCTGCATTGGTTTGAGGGCGATGGCAAATATGGGAATGGTTTCGCCGGACGAGCAGCCATTGCTCTTTCCTCGATGGGTTACGAACCATCTGATGATATCTGCGAGATGCAGGGCGGGATATTTGCCTCGGCGCTCTTTGGGAATGTGGACAGTATGCGCTATTACAATATGGAACTACTCTACATGGATCTTGAGGGAGGCATTCCAATGGGACCTCTGGCCATTCATGCGATCGGTGGTTCAGTATCCAATCATATGCGACCAACGGGCATTGAAGACCTGGATTTTGAGCAAGTCAACCCTGCGGACACTGCTAAAGCTCAATCCTCACAAAGTCAGGGAGAGAGTATGGTCGTCAATGAGTCCCTGGGATCATCCATGCTGGGACTACATTTTACACCAGATAAGGACTCCGGTTTTGGAATTCGACTCATGACCATCATGGCCTCTGAGGGCTCGTCAGAGATTTTCAATATGAATGCATTACTCACCTTTCAATTTAATGCGGTGGGTGGTGGCCTGGATAGCATTGCCCTGGATGTTGATGGGCAGATGATGTCCACCTTAGGCCTGAAAAAAATCATAGAATTTGAGACTCCGGTATATTTCAATGCACGGATGGTATATAATCATATTGACAAGATATTCCTCCTAAATGCAAACGTGGCCTTCAATTTTGAGAATGCCATTGTAGGAGGTGGAAATCTTACCATTTATCGAGATCCTGTGGATTGGTATGTCCATGTAGGATGGCCGGGAGATCCTAATAATCTCAGTCTAAAAGTCCCGTCGATAGGCTTACATACCCATGCCTATTTTTGTGCTGGGTCCACGAAAGTGCCTGATATGCCACCACTTCCGGTTCAGATTAGAAACACGTTTTCAGGAGAAAGCAATGACCGAACATTTGATGTAAATAGTTCGCTTGCAGGGATGGCATTTGGAGCCCATCTCAATCTTGGGAGTGCAGCGGATCAGAAGTTTCTCGTCTTCTATTACCGGTTTCATGTCTTGTTAGGACTCGATGTCAACATTCGAAACTATGTGGGATATGCCTGTGGAGATGATCCGACCTTTGGAGTCAATCAATGGTATGCAAAAGGTCAGGTATATGCCTACCTGGATGGTGCAGTAGGTTTACAAGCTGCAGGTAAGACCTTTCCCATCCTCGAATTAATGGCTGCCTTTAAGATATACCTGGAGACACCTAATCCCACCTATGGTGAGTTTGGACTCATGGTGAAATACAAGGTGTTGGGAGGTCTGATCAAGGGCCGGGCAAAAATTGAAGCTTCCTTTGGTGATCGATGTCACCTCACTAAGAATAGTCTCGATATCAATGTCTTCGACGAAGTGATTCAACCCTCGAATGATCAAAACCTGAATGTCACGCAAGACATCACTTTTTCGAGTGGTGTACCATTTTATAGGGTTTTTCCAGATGATCTGGGGAATTCAAAGTTCCGGGTAGATTTGAGGGAGCAGCAGGTTTCCGGTACGGAGGCATTCGCATATTATGTAGATGGAAACGGTACTGAACAGCAAATCCCTTGTCGTCGCTATTTTACCGAAGACAATACATTTGTGACGTATGTTCCCGATGGCATTTGGCCAGCGAATACTGAGGTATATTTAAAACCCCGGGCACATTTTGTACAGTCTGCTAATGGGGGAGCATGGAGTCCTGTCGAGGATGCAACGGGTAAGACTTCTCAGGATACGATCTATCGATTCAGCACAGGGCCCTATCCTGATTATATTCCCTCCTACAATATAGAATATGCCTATCCGAGACATGGCATGACAAACTATTATCCGGAACAGCTACAGTGGCAAGGTCAGTATAGAGGTGTTTTCAAATTAAAAAAGAGCATGGATGCTTTCTTTAATGGTCTGCACTTCGAGGCCATTGTCGAGTGTCACGATGATCCGACCAGGTCATTCCTTTCACCTTGCTCCTTTGATATAGCATCTGGCATCGTATCGTGGGAGATGCCACCTTCTCAGCTAAAACATGAGGGGTTGTATACTATTCGGTTTGAATCAGATGGTAAGGCTATCACAGATGACATTCAATTTCGTGTCAGTAAATTCAATCGATTTGAAGATAAAGTGCGTACCTACTTCCAAAATGGATCGGCGGTGCCTCAACCGGGACTCGACTCGATAGACTTGCACATCGATGATGAACCTTTTGATGGTCATGAGTTAGCCAATATGGGCCAGATGAATCCCATGGTATCCGTGAGCTATGATATTAGCCCGTTAAACAATACGATTGCATACCTGAATCAGGGACCGCTGGTCATTTCTGCCCAGGTAAGTACTTCTGATCTTGATATGGAGAGACTGCTCTACATCCATAATAATCATGCGATTGGATCCGCTTACCAGACTGGTGACCAGGTGATATTGCAAACATCAAGCGAGACAGGTGTGCCACCTGTATATCAGTTAACCACTAATTTTAGCCAGTCGCTTTTGGTAAAGGTGCATCAGGGTTACTTCTATCATGTGATGGAGCAGCTTGGCAGCATGCTGACTCCTAATGAAGTAGAAGACATGGCCCGGCAGTGGAAACATCCTTCCGAAGTAAGGTTACGGTGGCAATATAGCATCAGCCCGATATTTAATTACGACATCACCACGATCACTCAAGTGCAAAACTGATAGTATGAAAGGATCTCAGATACTTGAAATGGGCAAGTGGTGTCGAAAACTAATAGTAGCATCGTTAATGCTCTTAACCTGGACGAGCGATGCACAGGATATCCTGATCACTGATGAGCTGGTTTCCGATGAATTGTTGGTCATTTGTCGGCAGGATCAGGATTCATTCAAACTGCGTTGGGCGCCGACAACCTGGCAAGTCCTGGAGGCTGCAAGAACTCATGGTTTTCTGTTAGAGAGAACTGAATTTCACCAGGAGGACACCACTCAGCTTCAGATTCACTTACCGTTTCCGGAAGCGTCCCGCATTGCAGACGATTCCGCTGCAATGGAGAATCTGGAAGTCATTCATGCCATACTGACGGAAGAGGATGCAATCAATGGATTACCTCGAGGAGCCCTGGGTACTTTCGCCCGATTCGAAGCGAATCAAATGCGGCTGGGTTTTCTCCTATTCACGCTGGATCAGAACTTTTTACTTGCAAAACATCTGGGTATGGGCTGGTCGGAAAAGGCCAGTAAGGACCGGATCATAAGATTTCGCATCAGCATTCCAAACACTCCCTACTCACAAGAAATTTACAATTCATATCGCTGTTCGGTAGATCCTACACCCATCGATCGGGTGTTGGCATATCCGGAAGATCAAATGATTGTTCTCAATTGGGACAATTACCATAACCTGTCGGGATATGTCGCATACAATGTGGAGCGCAGCAGGGATAGTATCATCTGGGACGTGTTAAATGAGCATCCGTTGGCGATCGTAGATCGGGATACTCTGGACCAGGAGATCATGACCTTTAGTGATACGGTCGAGTACAATTTTGTAGACTATTACTACAGGGTACAGGGAATCACTTCATTTGGAGAACACGGACCCTATAGCCACCCAATTAGAATCCAGGCGCGGCCGAGGCTGGAAATTAACAAACCGTATTTTGAGCAGGCAGGAAATCAGGGTGATACAGCGGTCACCGTGCAATGGCGGATAGCTGGGAAAGACAGTGCTCTAATTGCCTATCAAATTCTGCAGCACGCAACGCATCCGGACTCTGCATTTGTATTTCTGGACAGTTTGTCCGGCAATTCTCGTAGATACACAGACATGCAGGCGAGCTTTCAAAATTACTATCGTTTGCATGCGGTGGATGCCTTCGGTCGAATGTATTCGAGTAGTTTGATGTATGGTCATCTGCCAGATCATGAAGTACCGGACATTCCTTCCGGACTATGGGTAGAGGTGGATTCGTCCGGAAATACAAGCTTGCAATGGAATGCCAACCAGGAGCTGGATTTATCAGGGTATCGTGTCTACTATCGACGCCATCTGCAAGATGAACCCATTCAATTGACCACGGCTACGATTCAGGATACCACATATTTTCATCACTTACCTCTTGATATGCTTCACCTGGATGCATACTACCAGGTCCAGGCCGAGGATGATGCTGGGAATCGATCCGATCGATGTGATCCTGTCAAGATCGTTTTGCCCGATACCGTACCTCCCGCAAAACCCAGTATAATCTCTACGATCTCAGATTTTGAGGGTGTAAGTCTACATCTAAGTCTAAGTAGTAGTAAGGATGTCCAGACGCAAACACTGTGGCGAAGAGTATATTCGACGAGTAGCTGGATTGTCCTGGATAGTTTGCTGAATCAATATAATGGAACTCAATATGTCTACCGGGATACGACGCTAACTGCAGGATTGAAGTACTACTATAAAATCAGTGCTATTGATTCATCAACCAATCAGTCGTACTCTGATCCGGCGGAAGCAGCACGCACTGATAATAAGATCAAACCAGGACCTGTGGACTGTGAGATTTCATGGCAAAGACGGTCGGGGATGCAAGACTTTCGATGGAAATATAAAGATCTCGGGCAGTTGAATTATTTCAGGATATATCGTGCCCGATCCGGTAGTTCCGGCTTCCGAACCTACAAGCACCTTTCCATAGAGCTTTTGAGTCCGGAGATTGATCAGAATGGGTTTTTCAACTATGGCTATCAGGTTCCTCAGGAATCACGCGAAGACGGTTATGTGTATAAAATTCAGGCTTCATTCTCGGATGGGTCAGTTAGCGAGTCTGCAGAATTTAGAATGAAGTGATGAATTGGGCATGCCATCATATTAGCGATCAATTCTGTAAAAGATGGAGGAGGCTGCTCTTGTGTCTGCTGGTCATTATCGGTGCCAGCGCCACGATACGTGCACAACTGTATCCAGTCACTGCGCAGATATCTCCGACGGGGCTCCCTTTGGATCCTTATGTGCATCAATGGATTGACCCCGCAGACATGATCAGTCCCATGCAGATCACTCTGGTACTTAATGATCTAAATGCGGGCTCACTTTCGGTGGGTATACGAGCCACGATACAAGGACAGGGTGTGGAGATTCAAAGCGATCCCAATGTACCTTTTATTATGGATCTGGCTCCAGGAGCGATCGTAACCTTTGATCAACAAATGCTGGGCAGACTTTTTTCGTTGCAGAGTCTGCTAGGCATGACACCAGTGGGAGGTGAGTTTGCTCTGCCAGAGGGTCTGTACACGATCTGCATTGAAGCCTACGTCCTTAACCGGGATGTGGTAGTATCGAATCCTGCCTGTGCTGTCTTTCATGTCCAGCGATTTGATGTGCCGGAGTGGCTGATGCTGCAACCCGCAGTGGTCTTGCCCGATGATGAGTTTACACTGGGCCAGGTGGCAAGCGAGACAGCGCAATCGCTGACATTCAGTTGGAGTAATCGTCATCCCGAGATTCTCATGGCAGAATATCAGTTGCAGATGTGGGAAGTCCGCCCCGAGTTCAGTGCTTTGACCTATGATCAGTTGGTACATTCTACGCTGCCTTTCTTTGATCAGACAGTGTTTGGGACCCAGTATCTGTACTCTGCACTAGATCCACCCCTAAAGTCGGATCAGACGTATCTGGCTCGATTGACAGTACGGGATCCAACAGGCACCTACCAATTTGTACATAATGGGGTGGGACCGGTAGCCAGTTTCCGAATTGTGGGGGGCGAGGAGGGTCCAGAGAGTATACCCTGTCTCGATCCTCGTAATAAGCCTGTGCTCACTGCCGAGGAGGTAACGGACGACCTCCTGCAACTATATTGGACGGTACCGGACTACCTGGATCCTGAGTCATTTTATCTGTATGGACGGTACGAAAATGGTACCGGAGACTGGGAATTGATTGATCGTGTGGAAGGGAATCTGCGGAGCTTTGATCTGGCATGGGGTATTGATGCTCCTGTAGCTGTTCGTGTGGGGTTTGCTTGTGATTTAGAATCTTCCCTCGTATATAGTGATCCCTGGTCCTTTGTACCCTTTCCTGATTTGCTGCCGGATGGCTGTGACGTCACCCTGGAATTTGAGATTGACAATGAGGATATATTGCCCATGGATCTGATCCCGGGGGATTCTGTAATCGTGGGCGACTATGTGTTAGTCTTTGACGAGATTAGTGGAGACCGTTATGGTTACTTCGGCCTGGGATATGTGACAACCCCACTTTTTGGTCTGTTCGAACCCCAGGTGAATGTGGCTTTTCAAAATCTGGTGGTCAATACGGACTTTCAGATGATTGGTGGATCGGTCCAGACCATTAAGTACGAAGATGATGCGACGATACTTGACCTGTCCCCACTTCGGGATTTGCTCAATCAGGTCTCCGATGAACTGACCTATACGTCTCATATAATCGATGACAGTATTGGGGGGATACGCATCAATACCGATGGTGAAACGGAGATTTTAACGATTGATAGCGCTGGACAAGTGGTTGTGATCACCTTCCCGGCAAATCTTGAGCCACCACCTGATAATGCTCATGCATTTCGGAGGAATGGATATCAGTCCGCGGGCGATGTATTTCTAGATCAGATGACCGCGGGGGCCACCACCTTTGAAGGGCCCAATGGTGAAATATTCATCCGTGTGGGAGAATCGACGCATGAGGAAAGCGACCTCCTGGAGTCAGAACACATGAATGAGATGGGTGATCTGGGGGCAGCGATTTTCAGTCGGCACCCTAATGCACCGGGCGGGTTTGACCTGCCTTTTAGTGAGGCTGGAGCGACAGATTATGATTCGATAGGTAGCTATGCGATGCCCTGGAAAGCCATCCGATTGGGGACCAGTGAACCTGTCGATGTGGACCTGGCGGATGTCTCAGCAGAAGAGATACGCTTTGAAACCTTTACTGGATATTCATTGCATTATCCAGAACCAGCAGGTGATAAGGTCACGCTGCAGATACCCAGTCGCACGGACGGTGATGGAGACGCCGTGTATGCCCTGGGAAGTAACGATGGAGGGGAAAACTTCCAGACACTGGGAGGGGTGAAGATTGCAGGATACTCACTAGCCGTGCGAACTCTTAATGTCATTGCCATCAATGGGGCTGAAGTGCCGGTCACGGAAGAGGAGTTGGCCACCGCGCTGAACAAGATCTATAATCCGGCCATTGCAACCTGGCAGGTCCGATTTCTGGATCCGGTGGATGGTATAGAATTCGATCGAGACGGTGATGGAGCCGCTGCGGTTGGGTTGCGGACGGGAGGCGGAGTTGACCAGGAAATACGAGACATAGCACGGGCCCTCAAGGATCAGATAGATAAAGGCACTAAGGACGATCCAATCTTTACCATAGTGGTGGTGCCCAGGCTGGAGCATGACTACAATGGTTATATGCCCCGAGGTCGGGAGCTGGGATTTGTAGAGCCAATCGATGGTAATGCAATCAATGGTATCCATCCTTTCTCCCGACTAGTGGCGCATGAGTTGGGCCACGGAGCCTTTGGGCTTCTCCATACCTGGGAGGAATACCCGGACCTGGTTCAGGGCCAGACAGATGATCTGATGGACTATGGGGATGGTGTTGATCTCCACAAAAGACAATGGGACCATATCCACGATCCGCCTACTATTTTAAATTTTCTGGAGACCACAGAGGGAGGCGGTGGGATTGGGAATCCTACCAGATTTTGCATCAGTGATCCCGGACTACTTCCCGAAAATAGAACATTTATTACGCCGGATGGAAAAGCGGTCCTCCTAGATCAGGGTGAGGTGCCCGTCTCTTTTTATGCCGTAGATGATGAAAATTCATCGATTAGAGGTACACTAAACAGTTTCACCCGGGAGGGTCGATCATATGTTGTGCAATATGCTAACCCGGGACAGGTATTCATAGGCTTTGTAGATGCCAATGAGAATAGCAGTGAGAAGGAAATTTATGAATTCCATGAAGGAATTGATGACTTAGGCCAACGGATTCTGGGTCGTCTTGCGGATTGTCAGGCAAGGGTGGAACGGGATGGAATTCAGGTCGGAGCGTTTATCAGTCCTAATTGCAATTGTAATCCCGATGACCAGTTTCTGGTCAACTATTCTACACAGGTAATTGATAGAAATCGCTTGGTTGCATTGCTATCTGGAAAAGAGACGATCGATGATGAGGTGGCAGGAATTAGACATGATCTCAAGGCCTATGTTTTCATCACAGACCATCAGACCAACCAAGCTGATATTGATAAGGTTGAATCCTTTCAAACGCCTCATGGCACTATCAAGATTTGGATCAATATAAATGAAGAAGGAGCTTATCATCTGCAGTCCTCCATTCCGTTTGAGGGAGAGTTTAATGATTATTTATCTGAATTAGGAGCCGAACAGTTTGATGTGGAGGGTTTCGCTCAGCAATTTACCCAGGTAGAGTCATTTTCAGAAGGCCTCTATGAGCTATTTGACTTACTATCCAAGGGTATAAGAACGGCGAAGATACCAGCATATGTATGGAACTGTGATGATGAAGAGATCTATAACCAGGTCTACTCCAAAGTGTATGGATTATTAACCCCTGCGCTGATTCCTATTCGCATGTTGCTGGCAACCACTCTAGAAGAATTGTCCGGTGGAGAATTGGAAGTTGAGGACCTGACTCAAGTGGAGTTCGCTCTTTTCTGTGGTATCTGGAATGGCGCCATAGAGGTAGTGGCATCGGTTCCTGATATGATCAAACTTCTGGTGGGTGCCTTCAATGAGGATAAGAGGGCGGAGTTCTATTCACTTCTGGAAGGATTGAAGAGTTACAAGAGGGTCGATGAAGATGGTAAGGTCGTCGCAACCGGACCCATTGCAGCCATAATAGATGCTTTGTCAGAACAATTCAATCTTGAAACGCCATGCTTTTTTGCTCACAATGTTAGTGAGATTGGGATTGGAATCGTGGTAGCCTTTGTTTCTGGAGGAACGACACTTGGCTCCAGTGTTATTGGAAGATTTGCAGGTACATTTGTGCGGGTCATCAAGTACTTTGATGATTTAGCTGCCTTGCCCTTTACCATGTTGGCAAAATTTACAGGAAGCACATGTAGATTTTTCTACCAGCAGGCAAACCAACTTCTATATGAGATTAATGAGACCATTTTTCGTGCCTCACTAATCATTGATGGTCGAATCCAGGAGGTTGGATTGGCAGTAAACTCTGTTATCGTAAAGCAGGATATCATAGCACAACCTGATGGTTCACTCATCCTTAAGGTCGATGGCAATCCAAGTCTACCTCCTGAGGGTGCACCGTTTGCATTCACGCGCTCTACAAAACTTATAGCTGAAGGGATTGGCATATCGGAGGCACTTCTGCTCCGATTTAGAGAGGCAGGTATTGGTGACCACGTGGTAAAACAACTTAAAGATGGCTTCGAACCTTCCACATTAGATGAGATAATTCCTATCTTCGAAAGCAGTGATTTAACGAAAGCGTTAAATCAAAAGTTAGCCGATGACTTTGTAAAGGATATTGACAATTTTGGTAGAGAGATTGTTGGAAGGCCGGAGTTGGTGAGGGCGTGGGACAAAGTAAAACATTCCCTAGATGCCGGCATCTCAGCGAAAGCAAGAGACGTTCCTTTTTTGCAGAAATTCGATGATATGGTACAAAATAATAACCTTGACTTGGATGCAAACGGTTTGCAAGCTGTCTTAAACGCTGCAGCTGTTAAAGGTCAAAAATGGGATTTTCCAGAAAATATTTTAGATGCTGTAAAGCGAGCTTCGGATGGGAATATTCCTGGATTATCTGTATCACATAAAAAGTTTCCTCAAAGTTCTTCGGGTAGCAGCTATGTTTTGGATAATGCTAAACAATTCCAAAGAGAATCAAGTGCTGGGATTAATGATGCCAATTTAAGTTTTGATTTGAATGGAACAAGTTTTGATGATGTTGCACATGATGGAAAATTGATAGATAGGAAGTTTGGACATTCTTCAAGTATTTTTGACAGAGTAGATACAGACCTTGAGGTAGTATATAATGTCACTAATCAAAACAGGGCACAAAGTTTAATGGAACAAGCGTATCGTCAAGTGACAGCTGCAGGGGGTGATGGAGCCAAGATTAGGTGGGAAATATCGACTCAAGATGGTGCAGGTGGTATCTCTCAATTATTTAATGATCCATTAAATTATAATCAATTTCCTGGAATCCAGAATATTGATGTAATACATGTGGCTCAGCAGACAATAATAAAGTAGTGGTTAAAGGATTTTATTTTGGATTGGGCTTTTTTCTAAACCCACAAGAACGGAGCATTTTTGATATTTGCAAAATAGTAAGTAGCCTGCTTCAGGATGTGTTTCGTTTTGATACTCGGTTTGAATCACCGATATTTATGAGCAGATTGGGACATTCCGTGAATCTTGATATTCGAGATCCTAATTTATCTCAATCATTAGCATACCATATTTTGGAATCCGTAAAGGATGATATTGAAATCAACAATGAGATTAAAGATGCGAAAGTAGATTATAGCAGAGGGTTTGGATTCACATCTTCCTATACTTTTGGAGAAACTGGGATCATGCTTTCTGGTAGATTGGGTTCGCTAGAAGCAGAAGGAATGTCGTTTAGTTTTCCTCTAGAATTCGAGGAAACAGTCGATTGGTATATCGGACTTCTCAAGGTATGTGTAAAAAGTACTGATTCACTTTTTGGTTCCATGCAACTTAAAGTAGCAACTTATACTAGTCAAATAAATGATCTGAAGTATCCAATCGGATTGATAACATACTTTGCAAGGGATCTGGGCCTGAATGTAGTCGATTGCTTTTCTGACCTGGAAATTCAGCAGAGTGACAAGGGAGTCTATCTAATAGTTGAAAGAGGGGCCGTTACTGCAGAGAAAGAATCGTATGAAGCCTTTAAGGATAGATTACTTACAGTCAACAATTTATTAAGGAAATGTGAC
>JAUILM010000943.1 GCA_030432855.1 Bacteroidia bacterium | reverse complement strand
CAGATATCGTGTGTTAGTATTGAGCAGAGCCATCTGTTGCTGCCCGGCCTTAACCACACGGTAGTTTTCATGACCGACATGTGCCACATTATTGACCGTATCCAGAAATCGTTGACCTTTATTATTTATTAAAAAAACATCAGCACCCCGGACAATATGCAGTGGACTTTCATATGAGAGACTAAGGCTTTTACCCAGGTGTTGATCCCGATAATTAACAAGTTGCGTAACCTCATCTTGAGGGATTTCATCAAGTGCTTCCTCATTAAAAAGTAAATTGGGATCGGGACAGATACTTTTCCAGACCTTTATTTCATCAGGATACATTACTCCGGGAAAATCGTGTGTATTTCCCAACATATCCAGAATCACTTGAAAATGCAGATGAGGAACCCAATTTCCATTTTCCTGCTCATGACCCAGGTATCCAATCAGTTGCCCTTTTTCAATCTGCTGACCTATCTTTAGTAACCTTAAAGTAGACCGACTCAGGTGTCCATACAAAGTGAAAAATAAAACCCCTCCCTCTGCTTCATGTGATAAAATTACTGTCGGGCCATAATCCTTTTCATGGTCATTGTCATGCACACAAAATACGGTGCCCGGAAGGACAGCATGGACAGGAGTCCCGGCTGGTAACCAAAAATCTATCCCAAGGTGCGTAGTACGGCTTTTTCCCAATTCTGTATGGTACGCATCCGTAGAATAAAAAGGCCGCACTTCCAGATAACCCCCGGAAGGCACCGCCTGGGGTCTTGCCCTATTTAATCTTGAAAGCTTATATTTTACTAATTCAAAATCATTAAATTCCTCAGCATGACCCAGCCAGGATGACCCCACATCCATATTTACTGGCTGGACACTTGCTTTTCCACTTTCAGGAAAAAGCTCTGATATTCTACACCTATTCAGTGTACACCAGGTCCTAAATTGACTTTCTTTCGGATGCGGTATCAACCCACAAGCTTCTCTAAAAAAATAATATGCTAATTTTTCCGGTACCTGGCTCCAGCGTCGCAATACGCTCCAGGCTGCCTGATCACTGATCTGCAAATACTCATTTTCTGGTTCCTCCTTTTTATTTATCGCCGATTTAGTAGCACTAATGACCATACGCATGCCAATGAGTGCATACAGACAGCTTAGTTCGTCTTCTTCCAGAGGAAAGCTCTCATGATACCCCCGCACTATGTTGGATGCGCATTGCAAAAGATCATCTGCGTCTGCCAGGGCATAGGCTATGGCCACCGCAAGGTCATTTATCGTTTGGCTATATACTGCATCACCATAATCAATGATCGCAGCTACATCGGCTGTCCGAGTATTAACATGAACCAGTATATTATTATCATTCAGATCATTATGGATGACCGACTTTCTCAGTGTCGAATACACTTCCAGTTTTTCATATTTCTCCCGAAAATGATCCAGCAACACCAATTCTTCATCCTGAAAAAGATGTCGATATGCATTCGTCCATGCTGCCTGAGCAAGGTCCCATTCAAATGTTCGGCGTGCACCCGGGTGATAAAACGACTCCAGTGATTTGGTAATCCTGCCCGCCACCAAACCCAGGCTATAGTATAATGGTAATGTCCTCGGTGACACATCACTCCAGGGTCTCCCATCGATCCACGAGAGTAGTCTAACGTTTCTTTTCTGCCCCTGCCCATCAACATAAATCGCATCTGTTGCTCCATTACTATTGAGAACAACTTTCGGTATTTGACACGCTGCTTCTTGCTCCAAAAATTGCAGTAAGGAAATCTGAAAGTCCAAATACTCCACATTAAATCCAGGTCGGCTAATTTTTAGAACATAGTCACCCTTTCCATCCGACAACTTAAAGTTGAAGTCGATTTCACCCGGCAAAGATCGAACCTTACCTTGAATGCCATAGAAGTCTTCTGCTATTTGTAAAGCCTCCTGCTCGCTCACCTTTAGTGTATTATACTCCAAATTCGGTCTTCATTTTACAAGAATAAATAAAGGCAATTCTTTACTATTTTCACTACTATAGCAGGCACTATGAAATCCGGCAGAATCTACTCAATTGATATCTTCAGGGGCTTCACCATTTTCATGATGA
>JAUILM010000101.1 GCA_030432855.1 Bacteroidia bacterium | reverse complement strand
CCCGGCAGGTCCAAACCTGTATAATACAGCATGGTGCTATCCTGTCTGAAATGGTAGTAATTGTCCAGAAAGTTTCTTGGACTATTGGAGTTACCAAGAATCAGGACCAGACCCGATTCAATTTTCTTCAATAAAGTACGTCGTCTTGCGATATAGGTCTCTCTGTTAAATAAATTCATTTGGCTTTAGATTGCTGATTAAACCATATCGGCAGGTCGCACCCACTTGTCAAATTCCTCTTCGGTAAGGTAGTTTAGTGCTATTGCAGCCTGCTTGAGTGTTGTCCCCTCTTTGTAAGCCTTTTTGGCAATGTCCGCAGCTTTGTCATATCCTATGCGCGTATTAAGTGCGGTGACCAACATCAATGAATTATTGAGGTGTTCTTCAATCCGCTGATAGTTTGGCTCCAGTCCCTGGACACAGTTTTCATTGAAGCTATCACAAGCGTCAGAAATAAGTCGCGCAGAGGTAAGGAAATTAAAGATCATCATTGGCTTGAAAACATTTAATTCGAAGTGCCCATTCATTCCACCAATATTTATAGCTACATCATTTCCCAGTACCTGGGCCATGGCCATCGTCAATGCTTCTGATTGAGTAGGATTGACCTTTCCTGGCATGATAGACGATCCCGGTTCATTAGCCGGAATGATCACCTCACCAATACCACTTCTCGGTCCAGAAGCCAGCATTCGGATATCATTTCCAATTTTCATCAGGGAGGCTGCCACCGTCTTTAGTGCTCCATGAGATTCAACAATGGCGTCATGCGCAGCCATCGCTTCAAATTTGTTCTTGGCACTCTTGAATGGATGCCCCGTTAACTCTGCAATCTTTCGCGCCACAAGTCTGGAGTAGCCTTTGGGCGTGTTAAGTCCCGTACCCACTGCAGTGCCTCCCAGCGCCAACTCTGCAAGATGCTTTAAGGTATGCCTGATGGCAGCAATCCCGTGCTCCAACTGCGATGCATATCCGGACAATTCTTGTCCCAGGGTCACCGGAGTCGCATCCATAAAGTGGGTCCTCCCAATTTTCACCACCTTCATGTAGGCCTTTGATTTTTCAGTCAGAGTATCCTTGAGTCTCTCAAGTGATGGGATCGTATAACGCACCAGATAATCATAGGCGGCAATGTGCATGGCCGTTGGAAATGTATCATTTGATGATTGAGATTTATTGACATCATCATTAGGGTGCAACGTTTTCTTCTCATCTGTTAGGCTTCCACCCTTTAGCACATGAGCGCGATTTGCTATCACCTCATTTACATTCATATTAGATTGCGTGCCCGATCCCGTCTGCCATACCACCAGAGGGAATTGATCGTCCAGCTTGCCAGCCAATATTTCATCACAGACTTTTCCAATCAGGTTTGCCTTAGTCTTGGGAAGTACTTTGAGCTCAGCATTTGTTTGTGCAGCCGCCTTTTTTAAAATGGCAAAGGCCCTGATTACCTCTATAGGCATTCGTTGCCCGCCAATTTTAAAGTTTTGACTGGATCGCTCTGTCTGCGCCGCCCAATACTTATCGGCAGGTACCTCTACCCATCCAATACTATCTTTTTCCTTTCGATATTTTACTTTGGTTGTCATTCGAATAATTTACAATTAACTTGAGATTATAAAATTACCGAAATACCTATGAAATTGCGGATCAAAGGCAATAGCATTCGAATGCGATTATCACAAGGTGACGTAAAAACTCTCCAGGAATTAGGTGAAGTATGGGATTCGACACAATTTCCGTCGATGCGATCTTTCAAATATGGAATCGTCTCCTCAGCTGCGCCGGAAATACATGTCCGCACCGCTGATTTCAGAATCAGGCTGGATGTACCATTGTATCAACTTGAAAAATGGTTTGATCCAGCGGAGGTAACGATCAGTAACGAACTCCAGTTACCTGGAGATAAAAAACTGGAAATCCTGGTTGAAAAAGACTTTCAATGCTTAACAACCAGACCGGGCGAAGACGAATCTGACTTGTTTCCTAACCCACTGGATAAGCATGGATAATAATTCAATAGACCGGCGAAAAATCCATCGATACCAGGGAGAAATATTGCATAGCGGTGAGGACCACATCATTGTCGAGTCTCCACTCGAAGTAAAACTTCGACATGGGCAGCCTAATCACAGAATCACCAGTCCATTTATCACTTTAATGCGAACACCAGGTGAAGATGTTGAGCTCATAACGGGTCTGCTTTTTAGTGAAGGAATTATCACCAGGAGACAGGACATCATCCAATATCGCTGGGCAGGAGATAACAAGCTGTTGGTGGAGCTTTCATCTACCCTGCCGTTTAACACCGATAAACATAGCCGTGCTACATTTTCTAATTCGAGCTGTGGAGCATGCAGTAAGACCAGCCTTGAAGAACTTGAGCATGTGATACCCTTTCCTCTGGGTCCCGGTCCAATGTTTGAGGCAGATGACATTTTATCCTGGCCCAGCCTGCTACAGCAATCGCAAGCACTTTTTTCTGAGACGGGAGGAGCTCATGCCGTAGCTCTGATCTTTGGAAATAAGATTATTGCAGCAGCAGAAGATGTGGGTCGACACAATGCCATGGACAAGCTCCTTGGTAAGATTTTAATCAATCCCAATATAGATCCCTACCAAGCCGGAGTAATCGTCAGCAGCCGTGCGTCGTTTGAACTCGTGCAAAAAGCTCTGAGCGCCGGCATACCTATTTTAGTAGCAGTGGGTGCTCCCACCAGTCTGGCCATTGCCCTGGCTGAATCTTATGATATGACATTAATAGGCTTTGCCCGCTCCGGACATTACAACATCTATAGTGGCAAACAACGCCTTAGAGTACACGTACAAAGGACAGAGAAATATGAATGACAAGAGAGGAATAGAGTCACCGGAAGATCATGACAAAGTAAAAGTCAGTAAGCCAAAAGAAAATAGTGCAGGTATACCTGCTATCAGGTCAGGTCTAAAACATGTACTGACGTATATGGACCGAAAAGATGCATTCGCCACACTCACTAAACTAAATCAAAAGGGGGGAATTGATTGTCCGGGATGCGCCTGGCCAGATCCCGAAGATGATCGATCCAAACTAGGAGAATATTGTGAAAATGGTATGAAGGCTATTGCTGAAGAAGCCACCAATCGACGAATTGATGCATCTTTCTTTGCGTCACATACCATCGAGGCGCTGCGAGATAAGACGGATTTTGAATTAGGTAAACTTGGACGGATAGCTGAGCCCATGCTGTTGCAGGCATCGCAGAAACACTATCAACCCATCAGCTGGGATGATGCATTCGAGATGATTGGCTCAGAACTGAATGCCCTGAACCATCCGGATGAAGCAATATTCTATACATCAGGACGGACCAGTAATGAAGCAGCTTTTTTATACCAGCTCTTTGTCAGAGCATTTGGTACCAATAATCTGCCTGACTGCTCCAACATGTGTCATGAATCCAGTGGTGCAGCTCTGTCTGAGACATTGGGTATTGGCAAAGGGTCGGTCACCCTGCACGATCTCCATGTGGCGGAAGTTATTATCATTATGGGTCAAAACCCTGGCACCAATCATCCCCGCATGATGACCGCACTGGAGAAATGCAAGCAGAACGGAGGAAAGATTATTGCTATAAATCCCCTGCCTGAATGTGGTTTGATTCGATATACAAATCCACAGAATCCAATCAGCATTTTGAAAGGAGGTGTTAAACTGGCCGATCTCTTTCTACAGGTCAGGATCAATGGTGATATCGCCCTTTTGAAGGCATTGATGCTTCTCTTGATGCAGGAAGAAGAAAAGGCTCCAGGTAGTGTGTTCGATCGCGAATTTATCGAAGAACATACTTCCGGGTATGAGGCATTTTATGCCGCGTTAAAAGAAGAAAATATAGATGAATGCCTGAGTGAAGCGGGTATCGATCGTAGCCTTGCTGAGGAAGCGGCTGCCATGCTGAGACAGAAGAAAAAAATCATTGTTTGCTGGGCAATGGGCCTTACCCAACACAAAAATGGCGTGGATAACATTAAGGAGGTGGTCAATCTCCTACTTCTAAAGGGAGCCATAGGGAAAGAAGGTGCAGGAACCTGTCCTGTCAGGGGACATAGTAATGTACAGGGAGACCGGACGATGGGGATATGGGAATCACCCCCGAAATCTTTTCTGGAAAGTATTGAAAAGCACTTTGGATTCAAACCCCCTGAGAAGCATGGTACCGCCGTGGTGGATGCGATCAAAGCACTGAAAGAGAAAAAGGCACGTGTATTTATGTCCCTGGGAGGGAATTTTCTTTCTGCTACTCCTGATACCGCTTACACGGCAGCTGCCCTTCAAAACTGTCGATTACAGGTTCATATCAGCACCAAACTCAATCGAGCACATCTGGTACCAGGTGAGATCTCTATTATTCTACCCTGCCTGGGGCGTACCGAAATTGACATTCAGGGAGGAACGGAGCAGTTTGTCTCCGTAGAGAACTCGATGGGGATTGTTCATTCATCCAAAGGTGTACTACCACCATGCTCCCCTCACCTTAAAAGCGAACCTGCCATCATCGCCAGTATCGCACGAAGTACATTGAAAGATCGTGTACCTGTTGATTGGGAGTTTTTGATATCGAACTACGATCATATCCGATCAGCGATTGAAAGCTGTATTCCGGGTTTTCAAGCTTACAATGAGCGTGTCCGGACTCCATCAGGATTCTATCTTCCCAATGGAGCACGGATCAGAAAATTCAATACTCAAAATGGCACCGCCAACTTCTCCGTAAATTCACGTCCTGATATGATGGTTCCGGATGGGTATTGTATCATGATGACCATCAGGAGTCATGATCAGTACAACACCACGATCTATGGTCTGGAAGATCGATATCGGGGTATCCATGGTGGAAGACGAGTTGTGCTGATGAATGAGGATGATATGAAATCCTGGGGATTCAAAGCAATGGACCTTGTGGACTTGAACGGGCATGCCGATGCCGGTAAGCGAGTGGCGAAGCACTTCAGAGTGGTTCCCTATCCAATTCCCCGGGGAAATGTGGCGACCTATTTTCCCGAAGCAAACGTATTGGTACCTATTCATTCATATGACACCATATCAAAAACTCCCGCTTCAAAGCGCGTTGTAATTCGGATTACAAAATCTGAAAACTCTGCTTGAGGTTCTTAACGTAATAATGATGGCTTAGATCAAACCTTCTTATCTTTAGGATGTTAGATTTGTACGGTGGCAAGAGGTTTTACCACCTTCCAAGACCTTAATTTGATATTTTTTGAAAAACCTATAAAAACAAAACAACACTATGGCTTTTACGCTTCCAGATTTGCCTTATGCAAAAGACGCATTAGAACCACATATCGATGCTAAAACAATGGAGATACATCATGGTAAGCACCATGCTGGATATACATCAAAGCTCAACGCTGCCATTGAGGGTAGTGATTTAGAAGGAAAGAGCATTGAAGAGATTTTGAGTGAAGTATCTGCACATGGCCCTGCTGTGCGTAACAATGGAGGAGGATTTTACAATCACTCCCTATTTTGGGAAATACTATCCCCCAATGGTGGTGGAAGTCCTTCTGGTGCACTTGCAGATGCCATAAATGAAAAATTTGGATCCTTCGATGATTTCAAGGATGCTTTTTCAAGAGCTGCGGCTACTCAATTTGGTTCAGGCTGGGCATGGTTGCTTGTGGACAAAGCAGGACACCTGGCGGTGACTAATACACCAAACCAGGACAATCCACTCATGGATGTCACTAACGTCCAGGGTACACCCATCCTCGGAATTGATGTTTGGGAACATGCATATTACCTGAATTATCAGAATAGACGTCCAGACTACATTGCAGCATTTTTCAACGTGGTCAATTGGGATGAAGTAAGCAGAAGGTTTGCTGCGGCTACCTAAGAGAAAACAAAATGATGTATTAGATAGAGCTGTCAGTTTTGACAGCTCTTTTTATTTGGCAAGTTTTGCGATTTCATAGAGGCGCTCAACCTGCTCCAGGGTATAATTGCCCATCATACCTGCCTGAAAGACATATTCATTATCACCCTGTATTTTGACGTGGCGAAAATCGTAATTGGTAATACTATCGATCTTCAATTGATAAATAAACCCGTCCTGTTCCTCAAGAATAAACTCATCAAAGTAGGTTCCTTCTTCCACCGTGCTTCTTTGCAAGCTAAGTGCATCCTCCATTTTGGAGGTTTGTGCTTTCGAACTAAAAATCTGCAGACTGTACCAATCCGGTCCTTTGATAGTGACATCTTTTTGTACCAGCCAATCCATCGTCTTCACCACAATACTGTCCGGTGCCTGTATGGTGATAGGTAGACCGTATTGGAGCAAATCCTTCTCCACTAAATCGATATCCGAACCATTACTACAAGCAAATATCGCGGGAAGAATGAGGATGTATAGACATTTAATTAAATTGAATCCATTCATTGTGGCAATATATGAAATTGACTAACACTAAACCTGTTTTAGAGATTGCAGCACATTCTTTGTCATCGGCAATCAATGCCCAGGCAGGCGGAGCCGATCGCATCGAACTTTGCACTGCGTTACAGACCGGCGGACTGACCCCCTCGATAGGACTCATCGAGCTGATTAAGGAGCATATTGAAATACCCGTTCATGTACTGATCAGACCCAGAGTAGGTAACTTCAAATATGACAGTAGAGAGGTCACGGAGATGATCAGGAGCATCACACGATGCAAAGAAGCGGGCGTAGAAGGGGTAGTATTGGGATGTTTGACGGATCAGTATGAAGTGGATCGACCCGTGATGACTGATCTAACAGATGCATCACAAGGTATGGATATAACATTTCACAGGGCTTTCGATCTAACCCATGACCCCTACAAAAGTCTGGAGGTGATTATTGATTTAAAATTTGATCGCGTTCTAACCTCTGGCCAACAAATCCGTGTGACCGGTGGCATCGAGATCGTCAAAGATCTTGTGCAAATGGCGAAAGGAGAGATCAGCATTATGCCGGGTGCCGGTGTAAATCAGTTTAATGCCAAAAAAATAATCGTCGAAACCGGGTGCAGTGAAATCCATGCTTCCGCCAAAAAAGAACGTAGCTCAGTCGTCAAACCATCTCTGGTGGCTATGATGGGGGGTGGACCATTGTCCAAAATATGGGAGACTGATACGGAGGAAGTTCGAGCAATTCGGGCAGCTATTGATAGTTTATAAAAAAGAAAAAGCCAGGTGAATCACCCGGCTTTAAAACCTTGTCGAGAAAACATTTTTCTCTATCCGTTCTTCTTGGCTTTAATGCCGCAGCCAATTGCTTTCGTTGTGGTGGTCTCTGGATCTTTACCATCTTTTAATGCCGCTATTGCCGCAGAAACATAGTTGGTTTTTACAGCATCCGCATCCTGTGGATTGTCATCAATCGCACCTTTGTACCGCAACTTCATATCACTGTCGATAAGAAATACCTGGGGTGTGTTAGTAGCAGCAAACTTTGGATAGACCTCCTGTCCATCATCAAAAAGATATTGGAAAGTAAATCCTTTCGCATCTGCCCTTTCTTTCATTTTATCAAAACTATCCCCTGGTTGTACATCGGGGTCATTAGGATTGATGGCTATCACCGGAAAACCTTGCTCTGCATACATGTTGTGAAGCTCAATGAGTCGGTCTTCATACATTTTGGCAAATGGACAGGTATTGCACGTAAAGACAATGATGGCACCATCTTCACCCATGCTTTCACTTAGCATGGCCCATTCTCCATCAATACCCTGCAAATTAAAGTCATCAACTTTGTCTCCAATGGCATATCCTTCACCCATGGGAAGGTTGGCCGCCATGAAGAAAATAGCAGCTGTTAACAGGCTTAATGTAACACTCAGTTTTTTCATGTTTAGTTAATTTATAAGTAGGATTCAATAATAGATTTTAATTCTTCATAGGATGCAAACTGATCTCCGAAAAATGAGCGCTGATCGGCTCGATAAATGACTGTAGCCGGGATGGCACCCGACCATCTTGGATCCACTTTATCGATCCAGGCATTTGCATTGGGCTCCACTAAGACCACAACCTCAGATTGGATCTTTTCCTCTTCAATAAAAGGAACTACCCGTTTTTCTATCTGATTTTCAAAATCCATACTGACCAGCAATACCTTCACGGGTTTTCCCGCAAAATCCCGAGTTATACTCTCAAAATAGGGAAGTTCTTCAACACATGGTTTGCACCAGGTAGCCCAAAAGTTGATAATATATGTAGTATCAGATGTGTTCGATAGGTATGATTCGAATTGCTCGAAGTTCACCACTTTGGGGCTTTTGGGTTGTGCCAGGACTGAAAAATACGTTCCCAGCAGTAAGGCAAGCAGTAGTCTACATTTCATTGCGATCCAATATTACGCAATGAGTTAAACGTCCTGACTTAGTTTAGCTTGTACGGTAGTCCCAATTTTTCGATTTCCTTAACAAATTGGCTGTCAATTTGGATCTTTCTTGTCTCACTCATGAACTGTAGCTTCATTTCATGTTCCCGATCATAGACTACAATCCTCAAGGGTTGGTTGCCCTCATGCTCTGAGCAGGCAAGTTCCAAGGACTTTTCAAATTCCGGCGTGATTTGCTCTATTGGCACCTTGATCGTAATAGACTTGGTCATTTCCTCACCCACACTGGAAAGAAGCCGGATGATCTGTGGATCAAAGTAGAGTTCATCACTCATATACCTTGATTTGAATGCCCCATCAATAAACACTACCTGTCCCACCTCGATGAGGCCCTTGTACCTCAGGTAGGTGTCCTGACTCAGGTACATCTCAAGCGATCCATTGTAGTCCTGCAATGTGAATCGACAGTAACCGTTGCCCCGTTTATTCACACCATGTAATGCGCTCGTAATGATGCCGGCAATTTTTAACTGTCGTCCACTTGCTTTTACGCGATCAAAATGGACTAACTCGCAATTGACATAGTTTTCAAGCTCTAGTTTATAGGCATCGAGGGGGTGCCCACTCACATATATACCAATGATCTCCTTTTCCTTGTTGAGCTGATGCATCATTGACCAGGGCTCTGCCGATGGCATGGTAGGTTCAGGAATGAGGACTTCATCACTATCTCCAAATAAACTGGTAGCGCTTTCGGCCTTCTGCTGCTGATACGAGTTACCATATCGAAGGCCATGCTCTATCATAGTTTCATACTTATCAGAGGGTACAAAGTAGTTGGATCTTTCTATCTCAGTAAAGCAATCCAGAGCACCACCCAGAACCAGGTTTTCAAAAGCCTTCTTATTTAATGTACGAAGATTGAGTCGGCGCATCATATCAAAGAAGCTGAGAAACGGACCGTTAGCATTACGTTCTCTGATCAGTTCTTCTACGGCCGCCTGCCCGACATTCTTCATGGCTGAAAGCCCAATGCGGATTTGCCCTTTCGTATTTACTGAAAAATTAACCCCACTTTCATTTACATCTGGCAGGAGTACATCGAGGGACAGCTTTTTACATTCTCTCAGGAAGAAATTGAGCTTAGTAATATCGCTCTTATTGTGCGTGAGCACGGATGCCATAAACTCGGCCGGATAATGCGCCTTTAGATACGCCGTTTGAAATGCTACAAAAGCGTAGCAGGTGGAGTGCGACTTATTGAAGGCATAGGAAGCAAAAGCCTGCCAATCGTTCCAGATCTTATCTACGGCTTCTTTGGGATGCCCGTTTGCCGAACAGCCTTCCACAAAGAGGGGATACAGGGCATCAATAATCTTCTTTTTCTTTTTACCCATTCCCTTCCGCAAAGCATCGGCCTGACCTTTACTGAAATTAGCCAACTTCTGAGATAGCAACATCACCTGCTCCTGATAGACGGTGATTCCATAAGTCTCGGCCAAAATCTCCTCCATAACAGGAAGGTCATACTGAATCTCTTCCTTACCATGCTTCCTCGCAATGAAGTTGGGGATATACTGTAGCGGCCCTGGACGATAGAGGGCGTTCATTGCTATCAAATCCTCAAATTTGTTAGGCTTTAGGTTTTTGAGATGTTTCTGCATGCCAGGCGACTCATATTGAAATATCCCTATCGTATCTCCCCGATGAAATAATTCAAAGGTCTGCATATCATCCAGTGGTATTTCGTCCGGATCAATTTTAATACCATGTCTCGTCTCAATGATCTCAATCGCATCTTTGATAATGCTAAGTGTTTTGAGACCCAGGAAGTCCATCTTCAGCAATCCGGCATCTTCCACCACACTGTTATCAAACTGGGTAACCAGGAGGTCAGCATCCTTTGCTGTGGTAACCGGTACAAAGTCGCGGATGTCACTGGGTGTGATAATCACCCCACAAGCATGGAGTCCCGTATTTCGGATATTACCTTCCAATTCCTTGGCGGTCCTTAGTGTCAGTCCCACCAGATCATCCTGGTCGGCCATCTCCCGTATTTTCTCTGCTCTTTCTACATCATCCGAATTGAGTGATGATGCAAACTGCTTGAAGCTTCCGTCATCCGCCAGGACTTTTCGCAGACTGACTCCCAGTTGCTGGGGAAAGCTCTTTGAAATTCTATCTACCTCCTTGAGATCAAGATCCAGTACCCGACCTACATCCCTGATTGACATCTTGGCGGCCATTGAACCATAGGTGATGATTTGTGCTACCTGATTTCGACCGTATTTATCCACCACGTAATCAATCACTTTGGATCGACCTTCGTCATCAAAGTCAATATCAATATCCGGCATAGAAACACGCTCCGGATTCAGAAACCGCTCAAAAAGCAGGTCGTAAGCAATGGGATCAATATTGGTGATTCCCAGGGTGTAGGCCACGGCTGATCCTGCAGCAGACCCTCGCCCCGGGCCTACGCTCACACCCATCTCACGAGCTGTACTGGTGAGATCCTGTACTATCAAAAAATAACCCGGGTATCCAGACTGCTTAATTACATCCAACTCAAAATTGAGACGTTCTTCAATCTCCGGAGTTATAGTCCCATATCTCCGCTTTGCCCCCTCAAATGTGAGATGTCTCAGGTAGTCATCCTGTGTCTTAAAACCTTCTGGAAGGGGAAAGGCCGGAAGTAAAATATCACGACTTAGACTCAGGGGCTCAATCTTGTCGTAGATTTCCAGGGTATTATCCAATGCTTCAGGATGGTCGTGAAACAGCCTGCCCATCTCCTGCTTGGTCTTAAAATAGTAGTCTGAACTACTAA
>JAUILM010000942.1 GCA_030432855.1 Bacteroidia bacterium | reverse complement strand
CTCCACGAAGATTCACAAATTGACCATCGCGATCACTTTCACTAGTCTGAAGAGTTCTGGTCAAAGGACTGCCAAAGAGATTTTGACGATCTATTTCGCTGGTACTCACACCTGCTCTTTTGAAGAGGTTTGCATTTAGAAAAGTATTTACTTTCCCCTCACGAACATTCACATTGCCACCTAAGTTAAGTCCACCCTGGGTGTCAAAGCCCGCTCGTACGTTTCCATGGTAACCTATTCTTTTGTCCTTTTTCAAAACAATGTTTACAATACCAGATTGACCACCTGATGCATCATATTTTGCGGATGGATTGGTGATCACCTCCACAGATTCAATAGATGATCCGGATATTTGATCCAATGTCAATGTGGTTGGACGTCCGTCCACAAAAAGTTGAGGAGATCCATTTCTTAAATTTAGATTTCCGTCAATGTCGACAGACAGCGAAGGGACATTACGAAGGGCATCTTCCGCTGTACCTCCGGCGGCATTATCATCTTTATCGACACGGTATATTTTTCGGTCCAGTGCAAGCTGTACACCGGTTGCTTCTGCAGTTACGGTTACTTCACTCAGCGTTTCTGACTCCAGCAATAATTGAATATTGCCCAGATCCTTGCTGAATTGATCCGGACTAAAGCCGCCACCAAATCCACCGGGTCGTCCACCACCCGGTCTTGCAGCAGGTGCTTCTCCATCATCATCGTCAGAGTCACCGCTGGCTCCGGGACGTCCTCCTGGGCCTCCAGCTGGTCTCTTCATACCAAAGTCTACTTTCTGTTCGATATCAGCATAACCCATGAAAGAGATCTTTAAAGTGAATTCTCCAAATACGGGTAATTTTTCCAGGCTGAAATCACCATTATCATCGGTAATTTGTCCGCTTATCAGACCTTCGGTACGGGTTTTCGTAACCGTATCGAATTGCATTCCGAATAATTGCACTGTGGCATAACCAACTCCTTTACCATTATCATCCACGACTTTGCCGTAGAGATGACCCATATTCATGGCCTGGCCATTACCACCACCTGGGCGACCTTGCCAGTTGGGATTTTGTGCTGTAATGCTTAGGGCTGAGCCGAAACATATGAGCAGTGACATAACGAAAGTGCGGGAAGTAAACATATTATATTTCATTCTGTATTTGATCCGTTAAGATTTTACAACATCAAAGAAATGCATAATATCCATCGCATGAGGCAATAGTAGACCAGTAGGACAAATCAGAAGATGAAAATCCAGAACGTATCGTACTTTATTTTTTGAATCTTGTAACGTGTTGAATATCAGGTATTCATGAGTGTCCTTAAGTGTTTATTAAGAAAATATTAACGCATTAAACGGCCAGATTTGCAGTTTTCATCTTCCAAGTAAGCGCATACGTCTACTCACTCTTCAGTACGATCCCCTTTGCCGTATCTTTGATCATCTAAGATTATTACCTATGCTAAACCTCAAAGGTCAGGGCGGACTTACCACACTCAGCAAAATACTTTTTCATATCGTGTTTTGGAGTGCTTTCCTGGGGTTACCCATTTTGAGCGCGGGAGACAATTCGAACTTTAGACAGTATCAGATCAGAATCCTTCCAGTCAGTATTTTGCTGGTTCCTATGTTCTTTTTGAATACGCAGGTTCTTCTCAATCGACTACTTAAAAAGAGAGGCTATGGTCTTTATGTCTTTTCCCTAACTGTTCTTGTCGGGATATTCTACATCCTGTCGTTTTTCGGTCGAAAGATGGTTCTTAGCGATCATATGTGGCATCGTCAACAAGTATGGTTTATTTTATCCCCTATCTTATTTGTCGCAGCAGTTAGCACGGGCTATGGATTGATTAACTATTTAATCGAACAAGAAAAAGACCGAAGGCAGGAACACGAGGAACGCATGAAGTCAGAATTATCTTTCCTCAGATCACAGATTAGTCCACATTTCATCTTCAATATTCTCAATAGTATTGTTTATCTCATTCGCTCCAAGTCTGATATGGCCGAGCAGGTGACTATCAAGCTATCAGAGATCATGCGGTATATGTTGTACTATACACCGTCTGATCAGGTCCTGTTGAGTCAGGAGCTGGAATATGTGGA
>JAUILM010000100.1:5000-11255 GCA_030432855.1 Bacteroidia bacterium | reverse complement strand
GGATTTCGATGGCTTCGAAGGGGGTATATATGTCTCCGATGAGGCCGCATTAGGTGAAAAATTGAAGGTAAATGCAGGATTGCGAGTATCCATGTTTTCCAATGACGGGAAGACATACGCAGGACTAGAACCCAGACTGGCAACCCGATATCTGGTCACTGATCGATTATCGATTAAATCCAGCTACGCCAGGATGCGGCAGTATGTTCACCTCGTCTCAAATTCCGGTTTGGCGTTGCCTACCGACATTTGGTATCCTTCTACTTATCTTGTAAAACCGGAAATCTCTGATCAGGTGGCTGTAGGATACTCCTATCTCCTGGGAAAGAAATTCTTATTTACCAATGAGTTCTATTATAAATGGCTGGAAAACCAGATAGAGTTTAAAGATCACGCCAACTTATTTGCCAATGATGATATCGAAGATGAGTTCACATTTGGAGATGGGTACGCCTATGGAATGGAAGTGGGTGTCGAAAAGAAAGAAGGCAGACTTACCGGGTGGCTGGGATACACGTTGGCAAAGATCAGACGGGGGAACTTCCTGGATATTCAGGGAGGTGCATATTTTCCTCCCACACACGACCGAAGACATGATCTTTCTATAGTGGGCATGTACAAACTAAGCCGAAGACTTACTGTGACCGCTACCTTTGTTTATGGCTCGGGAGATATCGCCTGGCTTCCGGTGGGAAAATATTTTTTCCAGGGAGTAGAGGGTGAAGGAAACCAACCAGTGGTGCCGGTGTATCAGGATAGAAATACATTTCGATTGCCGTCATATCATAGAATGGATTTGGGATTGGTTATCAACTTTTTCCCAAAATGGGGACATCAGGATCTTACTCTTAGTGTCTATAATCTGTATGACCGGCGCAATCCATACTTTGTCTACCTGGATGCAGAGTTACAGCCTGTGGCCAACTCTACTCTTGAAGTTCCCACGCGGATTGTTGCCCAGCAGGTTTCGTTATTTCCTATTCTTCCTTCACTAACCTGGAATTTCAAGTTTTAATCATGGATAGATGGATATATATGGCGATGGTATTGAGCTTGGTTCTGGTGTCCTGTGATCTGGAAAATGAGATTCCAATTGACTTGCCGGACTATGTACCTCAAGTGGTTGTAGAGTCCTATCTGCAAGCGGACAAACCACTTACCCTGCTACTAACTAACAGCACACCGTTTTTTGAACCTTTTAACCTGCAGGACCTTGATAGAGTCCTGGAAAATACATTTGTACAGGGAGCTGAAGTACAAATAAGCTTTGCCGACAAGACGGTAGTACTTGACAACACAACCTTTTTTGATCCTCTCACAGGTGCTTTTGCCAATTACTACTCTCCTGAAAAGCTCGATTCGAATTATAGGGGAGAGATTTCCTTAGAAATAATTCTGGAGAATGGAGATGAAATAGAATCCTCAACCCGTACTCTGGAGATCACGCTCTTCGACAGTCTGGTGGTGGAATTTAATGATGATTCTCTGGCTCGGGTGCTTACCTATGTGACCGATGATACTACTTCGGTCGACTTCTACCGTAGAGTACTCCACGAGACGACTTTGGATAGTATTCCTGATCAGGATTTTTTGGTAGAAGATAAGCTATCAGAAAATGGTATCATCGCCTTTGGTACTGGATATGATTTCGAAAGAGGAGATACAGTGATCAATACCTTATACCATATTGATAAGGCCTACTATGATTACTTACTAAGCGTCGAGCTGAGTATTGCGGCTAATCTGGATCCGATTACACAGCCCGGAACTATTTTCTCAAATGTAGGTGGATCTGCTAATCCTCTAGGGATCTTTACGGTACTGAGTTTCGTAAGGGATACTACCATCATAGGTCAATAGTTACAGAGGTATTCCTCTGATCAATAGTATGCCCTACGTGTTGGATGAAGTAGAAGAACGCCTTCCTAAAGCGCTTATATTCCTTCTTTATTGCGATAGTAAACCCAGGCCCAAGTGCAAATGAATAGGAAAATAAAAAGGAAAAAATACAGGAAACAGTACCCTTTTTTACCCTCGTTCTCAATGTGCTCCATGAAGGAATATTTTAATTTATTGCAGATATTTTTGCAAAGAAACAGTAAAATTAGAGAACTTCAAAGTAGGATTTCATCTGGCATTAAGAAAAGAATTCCGTACATTCATATAGAGATATTTCATAATATGAATGAAAGTCGCTAAACTTGTATTGGCACAGTTTATGAATAGAACTAAAGCTGAAACCAAATTGTTTCTCAAAATAAGGAAAGTCGTTACACATGCTAAAACAGAGTCTTAGCCAAAAGATGCTTCAAAAGCTGAGTCCCCAACAGATTCAGTTGATGAAGCTCCTGCAGATTCCTACAGCCACTTTAGAACAACGAATCAAAGAAGAACTGGAAGCAAATCCTGCTTTGGAAGAAGGTGCTGATGTTGAAATCTCGGAGGAATTTTCAAATGAAGTAGAAGAGTCTTCTTCAGAGGAATCGGAAGATTTTGAACTGGAGGAATATCTCACAGAATATCTTGAAGATGACCCCTCATCCTATCGGGTCAAAACTGATTACGGACAAAGCGAAGATGAAAAGACCATACCCATTGCGGTAGAGAATACTTTTCATGATTTCCTGGAAAGTCAGCTTGGGATGTTGACACAACCTGAGAGTGAGGATTTCCAGATAGCACTTCAAATCATAGGTAGTATAGATGAAGATGGATACCTGCGAAGAGATCCTTCTGCCATTCTGGATGATCTGATGTTTGCGCAAAACATCATGACCAATGAGGAGCGCGTACTTCAAATACTATCCCAAATTCAGGAGTTTGATCCACCGGGTGTCGGAGCACGAGACCTGCAGGAGTGTCTTGCTATTCAATTGAAGCAAAAGCTCAAGTCACATAATGGTGATGACAGACCACTACTGAAAAACGCGCTGAAAATCATCGAGCAGTATTTTTCAGAGTTTACCAAGAAGCATTATAACAAACTTAAAAAGCATCTGGGGGTAAGTGAATTAGAGTTGAAGGAGATTATAGATGAAGTCCTGAAACTGAATCCCAAACCTGCCAGTGGATATGCATCTCAGAGCCAAAAGACCAATAATTATATTATCCCTGATTTTATTATCGTCAATCGAGATGGAGAGCTGGACCTTACACTAAATAGTAGAAATGCTCCGGATCTTCGGATCAATGATCAGTATCGGGATATGCTCCAGAATTACCGGGTAAATAAGGAGCTGAAACGGACTACCAAGCAGGATAAGCAGGCCATAATGTTTATCAAACAAAAGATTGACTCTGCTAAATGGTTTATTGATGCTATCCGAAAGCGACAGCACACCATGTATAAGACCATGTACGCGATCCTGCAATTTCAATATGACTATTTTCTCTCAGGAGATCAGCGGCGTCTAAAGCCTATGATCTTGAAGGACATTGCCGATCTCACGGGTCTTGATATTTCGACGGTGTCGAGAGTTGCCAATAGTAAGTTTGTACAAACCGAATTTGGTACCAAGCGATTGAAAGAGTTCTTCAGTGAATCCTTGCAAACCAAGGACGGTGAAGAAGTGTCAACCCTGGAGGTAAAAAATATTCTCACGGATATTATTGGTGACGAAAACAAGAGGAAACCTTTCTCTGACGAAAAACTCAAGGATCTGCTTAGAAAGAAAGGATACAACATCGCTCGTCGCACAGTAGCAAAGTATCGTGAGCAACTGAGCATTCCGGTAGCCAGGTTAAGAAAGGAGTTGTAGAAAGAACCATTTCAATTTTTTGAGGACTGCTCTGGGTCTCTTGACTTCAATATTTCGCAGGCTAGTTTTGGATTTCGAATAGCCCAAAGTTTTCGAACGCATTCCCTGACGCACCTGTGTCAAAGGGGGTATCAAATACAGGGTGAATCACTATCTCCGCTCCCGCATCATTGACTAGGGTTGCTGATGCACCGGTAAAGATGATACCATTCAGACATACGTCTCCAATGGTGATCGTACCACCGGCCTCATTGGTTACGACAGCACTGCCTCTTATTTCAAATTGACCTCCGTTGTCCATATAGATGGATGATCGATTGATCAGGGTTCCACCAACTGCGATATTTCGTTGACCAGAAATAGAACAATATATTTCACCTTGATTAGTCACATGACCTGAGGCATTCAGATTCACGTTATTGTTGTGCAGACTTATCTTTCCGTTTATGCTATTGAAAAAGTGATTTTTAAAACCTATCCATTGGTGAATGCTTCAAAATCACTTTATCCTACCAGGATATCTGGCTCATTTCCATTTAAAACATTCCTTCTTTAACTCACAAAATTATTATACCTTTGCCCCGCTAAAAATATTTCTTAACCTAACCCGTAATAGTCGGGTACAAATGACACTTGATTTTCAACATGTTAGAAGAAAAAGATCAAGTAGAAGAAACCCTCAACGAAGATCAACTCGAAGAGGATAATACCACGGACGAGAAGGACGAGGAGACGCAGACTGATGAGGTAGAAGATCAGAATGATGACGATAGCAGTGATGACGATGAGGATGTAGATGAGATCGAAGAAGATGACGAAGATGACGACTCCGGATCAGCTCATGATGATTTTGATTGGAGTAAAGGAAAGAGAAACACCCTTGCTTACACAGATAAGGAGATTGCCGATTATCTGTCAGACTACGAATCTTCACTATCATCTATAAATGAGAATGAAATTGTAAAAGGTACGGTCACTGCCATTAATGGCGGCGACGTGGTGCTGGATGTCAATTATAAGTCAGACGGACTGGTGTCACTATCGGAGTTCAGAGATACACCGGATTTAGGTGTTGGTGATACTGTAGATGTATATGTAGAGCATCAGGAGGATGAGCGCGGTCAGCTGATTCTTTCGAGAAGAAAGGCCAAGTTGCTGAAAGCGTGGGAGAATATCGTTGATAGCTATAAGAATGGTACCATTATAAAAGGTACAATTATCAGTAAGACCAAAGGAGGTCTTATTGCCGATTGTTCCGGATTGGAAACTTTCCTTCCCGGGTCGCAGATCGACATTAAGCCAGTCATCGATTATGATTCCTATGTTGGAAAGACAATGGAATTCAAAGTGGTGAAAATTAATGAAGCCATTAAGAATGCTGTGGTTTCACACAAAGCTTTGATTGAAAGTGATCTTGCCGATCAGCGTGATAATATCATCGCGGGTCTGGAGAAAGGTCAGGTACTGGAAGGTATCGTGAAAAACATCACAGACTTCGGAGCTTTCATGGATCTTGGAGGTATCGATGGACTGTTGTACATCACTGATATTTCATGGGGACGTATCAACCATCCTAACGAAGTATTGGAACTAAATCAGAAGCTCAACGTTGTTGTTCTAGACTTCGATGAGAATAAGAAAAGAATTTCACTTGGATTGAAGCAATTGCAGCCACATCCGTGGGATGTGCTGGATGAAACAGTTCAGGAGGGTTCTGTAGTGAAAGGACGAATTGTGAATATCGAAGACTATGGGGCGTTTCTTGAGATCACCCCTGGTGTCGAAGGTTTGATTCACGTTTCTGAAGTCTCCTGGAGTAATCAGCCAGTGAATGCCCGAGAGTTTTTCAACCTGGGGCAGGAGTTTGAATCCAAAGTGGTGACCATAAGTCGGGACGAGCGCAAGATGTCGCTTAGTCTGAAACAGCTGACCACTGATCCATGGGAGAACATTGAAACGAAATTGCCGATCGATAGCAGACATAAAGGTGAGGTCAAGAATTTGACTCCTTATGGTGTCTTTGTAGAGCTTGAAGAGGGAATCGGTGGTATGGTTCATATCTCGGATCTTTCCTGGACCAAGCGATACGGGCATCCATCAGAGTTCACGAAGGTGGGCAATGAGATAGATGTTGTAATTCTCGAAATTGATAAGGAGAACCGCAAACTGTCACTCGGTCATAAGCAGATTGAAGAGAATCCGTGGGATACCTTCGAACAGGTATTTCCAGTGGGATCCTATCATGAGGCAACGATCATCAAGCGAGAGGACCGTGGAGCGATTGTACAGCTTCCTTATGGACTTGAAGCCTTTGCACCAATAAAGCATATTAAGAAGGAAGACGGCAAGTTGGCTGATCCGGAAGAGGTGCTGACGGTGAAGGTGATTGAGTTTAACCGGGATGATAAGCGCATCCTTGTGTCACATCTGCGTTATCTGGAAGATATTCAGCGTGAGGCCAGTGATAAGGTGAAAGAGGAGAAAGTACAGGAAGTAC
>JAUILM010000099.1 GCA_030432855.1 Bacteroidia bacterium | reverse complement strand
CCGATAACTAATCAACCTACGATACGTATTTAGAAGTCGTTGTGGCTCATAGCCCCATTTAAACATATTGAAAACCACCAGATTGGCAAACTGTACACGGAGGTAATTATTGTCCTCATATTTGCGGGCTGATACGATGATATCTTTGGGTATCAATTTGAATTTGTATTGATCCACGGCACGTCTTAGCAGATCGTACTCTTCCATGATTACATACTCCTCTTTGTATCCTCCCAAGGCGTAAAAGACATCTGACTTCATAAAAAGGCTCTGATCGCCACCCCTGCACCACATCTTACCAAAGCGAGTGAAGTACGAATTGATCGCCAGCAATTTGCTTCGGCTATTAAATTTAAACCGATAGCAACCCATGTCGTAGCCTTCAGCGATTGCTTCTTCGATGTCATCCAGGTAGGTGAGTGGAGGTCTGGTATCGGCATGGACAAAGTAGAGTATCTCACTATCGGTGGCATCTGCTCCCAGATTCATCTGTAACGCCCGGCCCCTGGTCGAAGTGAGAACCCTCGCTCCAGCAGACCTTGCCTCTCCAACAGTGTCATCTTTGCTTCCGGCGTCCACTACGATGATATCAGCTAATCTTTCGTCGGCACCTTTTTGAAGATGCCTTATTAAATCACCAATATTTTCGGACTCATTGAGGGTAGGTATAATGATACTACACTGCATCTATAGCTGGTTGATCAATCACAAGATGTAAAGATTCATGTAAAAAGAGAAAATCAATCTTTCTTGTATATACGGATGTTTCGATCATTTGGGATTGCGTACCCGCGAAACATCCCAGGTGTATTGAAGGGCATATGTATATTCCCCCTCTTATCGACAGATATGATACCACCAGTACCACCAGCTTGCACCAATTGCTTGTGCACGACATCATCTCCGGCCTCTTGCAGGGACTTTCCACCATACTGCATCTGCGCTGAGATGGCGTGTGCCACTGCATATCGGATGAAGTACTCACCATGTCCGGTACTGGATACCGCACAGGTTGCATTATTAGCATAGGTCCCGGCTCCGATGATGGGAGAGTCTCCGATACGATTATATCTTTTGTTAGTCATACCGCCTGTAGAGGTGGCAGCGGCCAGATTTCCATCTTTGTCCAGAGCAACCGCTCCCACGGTGCCATGCTTGGAGTCATGATCTAGCTCCGTGATTTCCTCCTCCCGATCAAGTATACGCTGCAATGCATCCCATCGGCGCTGTGTGTGAAAATAACTGGGATCGACCATGCCAATGCCCTGGTCGGCTGCAAATTGTTCAGCACCTTCGCCCGTCAGCATCACGTGCTCCGACTTCTCTAAAACAGCCTTAGCCGCCAGGATAGGGTTTTTAATATGTTTTACACCCCCCACAGCCCCGGCGTTCAAATCCCGACCATCCATAATAGAAGCGTCCATTTCATTCTCACCCTCATGCGTAAAAACGGCACCTTTCCCGGCATTAAACAAGGGGCTATCCTCCATATGCATGACAACGGCGGTTACCGCTTCGATACTTGCACCTCCATTTTTCAATATATCCTCACCAATACTCAATGCCTCATCCATTACCTGTCTGTAAGCGGCTTCCAGCGAATCGGTCATATTTTCCTTCTTAATGACACCCGCACCACCATGGATGGCCAGGGCATATGCTTTGGGATCAGAACCGTCACTCATACTGGTAGACTTTTCGGACATACAGCCGGAAAATGAAACATGTAAAAGTAATAGAGAAACTAAAAAGGTCAGGAGCTTAACCATAGACAGCAATTTTAGAATAGTTACTTTTGGTCGCGGTAAATGTAATAAACGATTCGAAGATGAAGATTTTGATTATTGGAGGTGGAAATATGGGGCAAACGTACGCCAAGAGTTTCCTTAGATCCCACCTGGTCAATAGCGAAGAAATGATGATCCTTGAGAAGTCTGAGATTAAGGCAGCAGAACTCTCAGAAGCAAATATTGGTACCGTCTATGGAATGCCCCAGGAATGCCTCCCCAAAGCGGACCTTATCATACTGGCAGTAAAGCCGCAGGATGTGGAAGTACTCTTCAAAAGCCTGAAGCAGATGGTAGAACCTCAGCAGGTTTTCCTATCCATCATGGCTGGTATAAAAGTGCAGTCTATTTGTGACGCACTGGGTGTCACCAAGGTCATCCGGGCTATGCCCAATCTCCCTGCACAAATCGGAATGGGTATGACAGTCTTCACGACCTCCGAAGAGGTAACCCGAATCGAACTCGTTACCGTTCAAAATCTACTTAACACGACGGGTAAGGCTATCTATGTTGAAGATGAAGGTCTCCTGGATGCCGCGACGGCTATCTCAGGTAGTGGTCCTGCTTATGTATTCTACTGTATGCAGGCTTTCATTGATGCAGCCCAGAATATGGGTTTTTCTGCACCCGAAGCTGAACTACTTACCTGGCAAACTTTCATGGGAGCCGTCGATCTATTTCATAAGAATGATCTGACTTGTACAGAATGGATGCAGATGGTGGCTTCAAGAGGAGGCACCACAGAAGCGGCTCTAAATTATTTCAATGAAAAGGGTGTAAAGGAAAGACTGGAAGGAGGTGCACAGGCAGCACTGAATCGGGCACGAGAACTAGGAAGCTAAATGCCCATCGGACCAGTCTTTGATCCAGGGTAGGACATCTTCCGGTGACAATGTGATCCATGGTCCGTGTCCTCTAAACCATGTCCCCTGTCGCTTTGCGTACCTGCGTGAATTTCTTTTGATCAGGCGGATTGCTTCCTGACGATCGTAGTCTCCATCAAAGTATGGAAACCATTCCTGGTAGCCCACCGTTTGCAAAGCCTGCAACTCCCGATGGGGCAGCATAGTCCGTGCTTCGGTTTCCAGACCCTGCTCCACCATCCAATCCACTCTTTTATTAATGCGCTGATAAAGTATCTCCCGATCCATATCCAACAAAAGTGGAATTACCTCGAAAGTTCGCTTTGATTCATCATCTCTGAGAAAAGAACTGAAGGGCTTGCCCGTATGAGAAATTACACTCAGGGCACGAACCAACCTACGCTGATTATGAATGTCCACTTTTTCATAATATGCAGGATCCTCGCTTCTCAATGCCTCCTGAAGTACAGCAATACCCTGCTGGTGATATTTTCTGTCCCATTCCGTCGCAATGCTTTCAGGTACATGAGGAATGTCATCTAATCCATTTCTGACAGCATGAATATATAATCCAGTGCCACCACAAAGTACTGCTGTGTCATTTTGCTTATGAATCTTCGTAATGGACAGAAGGGTTTCTCGCTCAAAATCTGCGGCGGTGAATTTTTCATGGATGTCACAAATATCAATCATATGATGAGGTACTTGCTCTCTCTCCTGGCTGGAAGCCTTGGCGGTCCCAATATCAAGTCCTCGGTATATCTGTCGACTATCAGCAGAAACTATTTCAGTCTGCAAGAAGTCTGCAACTTCCAGGGCTGCTCCCGATTTACCAACCGCCGTCGGACCCGCTATGATGATAAGATATTTATTGAAAGCCATTTAAATCTTTAATTTGGACCATCATTGGATACACTCCCATTTTTCGAAGATAAAGACGAAGTGCGTTGATTTACAAAATTCTGAAAGAGATAGTTGCCTCCATTTTCAAGGTATATTTTCGAAAAATCTATCTGATTGATGCTGAGAAGGTACCCGAAAAGGGTCCTATTCTTATTGCTTGCAATCATCCCATGGCTTTTGCGGAAGCCTGTCTGCTGGCTTGTTTTCTGGATCGTCCTTTGCATTTTTTGGTTAGAGGAGATGTCTTCAAGCCACGATGGAGATGGTTCTTCGATGCGACAAATCAGATTCCTATCTATCGTTTTCGTGACGGTTTTTCTAATATGCGGCGCAATAGCGACACTTTTGCCAAAGCACATGAAGCACTGGCCAATGGAAAGGCCATACTCATTTTCTCGGAAGGGAATACCAAGATGAAGAAATCACTTTCCCCACTTCAAAAAGGTACAGCCCGTCTTGCCTTTGGAGCAATCAACTATCCGGGGGGTGAAGCATTGCAAATTGTCCCTATTGGCGTTAACTATGCTGATGGTACACGTTTTCAATCAGATGTGATGATCCGTGTAGGCGATCCCGTTTCTATCAGCAACTATCTGGATGCATACAAAAAGGACCAACATGCCGGTCTTAAGGAAGTGACAGATGATTTGTACACCGCATTGATCCCACAAGTGATTCACCTGGATGATCTCAAAGAACAAGATGCATTTAATAAGCTCACCACAGCCTATGAATATCTACAGCCCGAAACACCCTGGCCTGTAGTTGACCCGGAAGATACCCGGTTCAGTCGAGAAAAAGGTATTGCAAAGTTCTTCAATCAGAGTACGGAAGCTCAGAAGTCAGAGGTACTATCATTGGTTGAGAAAATAGATACTGCCAGTATTGCAGCACCCGGTAAAATACCTTCTATACTGGCTGCTGCAGGCCTGGTATTGGGAATACTTTTTGCCATCGTCGGATTTGTAGGCAATGTGATACCCTTTTACGGCGCAAAATGGATAGCAGAATCAAAAGTACGAGTGATCGAATTTTACACGCCTGTCAGGATCGGCCTCACCATGGTGCTGGCAATAATCTGGTATCTCCTCTGTTTCATCATCCTACTCGCGGTGGTAGGACTTAAATCATGGATCATTCTACCAATCTTGCCACTGACAGGTTACTTCACTGTTCTATGGGCCAATGCCTGGAAAAAATGGCGAAGACGCTTACGAGCAAAATCTGAAAAAGGAAAGTCAATCAAGCTCTTGCAGGAAATAGATCAATTGATGGGTCTACAATCAGCTCAATAATACATGAACACTTTCCGGAGGACGACCAATTATGCCCTTCTTGCCATCAAGGACCACGGGCCGCTGGATTAGTTTCGGATTATCAGCCATTACCACGATCCATTCCTCTTCAGAGAGCTCTTTACCTTTATATTCAGACTTGTACAGTTTTTCTTCTTTCCGAA
The DNA here is from genome assembly GCA_030432855.1 of Bacteroidia bacterium. Lineage (GTDB taxonomy): Bacteria > Bacteroidota > Bacteroidia > Chitinophagales > Saprospiraceae > JABDMH01. Next base: position 6,247 of record JAUILM010000099.1, on the reverse strand, counting down.
TCAAATCAAAGGCTTTCATGTTAAGTTTTGTCAACATTTCCTTGATTTCTTTTCGTGAAGGAGGTGTCTCTAAATACAGTACAATATCAGGTTCAATTCCATGATTCTGAATAATGTTCAGGGTTTCTCGACTCTTACGACATCTTGGATTGTGATAGATTTTCATACCTTCCGGCGACATTATTACTTGTTGCAAATTTACAGCTTATTATGATTTGGAAGCAAGAGACGAGCCTTGATTTGCTAAATACTGTCCTTAAAAATACCATGGCGGACCATTTGGGTATTGAATTCACTGAAATTGGCTCCGATTTTCTGGTGGCTACCATGCCCGTGGATCATCGTACAAAGCAGCCTATCGGTTTGCTGCACGGTGGCGCTTCTGTAGCTCTTGCTGAAACGATCGGAAGTGTCGCCGGATGGCTTTGCGTAGACGATTGGGACAACTCCAGCGTTGTAGGTATAGAAGTGAATGCAAATCACCTGCAAAAGGTAAAAGGAGGCATAGTTACTGCAGTGGTAAGACCTGTACGAATTGGAAAACGCATTCAGGTCTGGCAGGTAGACATCTCACAGGAAGGTGATTTGACATGCACGAGCAGACTGACTACTATGACTGTTGCACTAAACAATTAAGCATTTGATGACAAGAAGCTGGAAGAACACCGCCATAATCCATTTGATCCTTTTCTTTTCTTATACCCTTAGCGCTCAGAGTCAACAGGATTTCAATATTGAATTTGTGGGATTGGGTGCCATTGAATATCCCGACAGCATACCGTCAAACTACCACCGGTATAACGACGTCTGGGGATGGGTCGATGAAAATGGCATTGAATATGGCATTATCGGGGCAGGAAATGGCACTGCCATTTTTTCTCTCGAAGATCCCTCCACTCCAGAACTAATCCAGTTAGTGCCCGGAGGCTTATCACTGTGGCGCGACATCAAATCATACGATCAATACATATACGTTGTCGCCGATGAAAAATCTGACGGCCTCCTGATCATTGATATGCAGCATGCTCCTGATTCCATTTCCTGGAAGTTCTGGAAGCCAACTATTGCATTTCCCAGCGGTTCTGAAGTGTTACAGCTATGTCACAATCTTTACATTGATGGTCAGTATCTCTATCTGGCCGGATGCAATCGATTTGGAGACCGCAACAAGGGCATTCAGATCTTTGATCTGGCCCCCAATCCGATGGAGCCCACCTTTCTGTCGAATACGGACCCATTCTATGCACATGACGTCTATGCGGATGAAAATACTATGTATGCATCCAATTTGGGTGATGGGCTTTTTATTATCGATGTGAGTGACAAATCAGCCCCATCGACGATGGCTACGATCGAAACTTCCATGGACTTTACGCATAATGCCTGGGCATCCGACGATCAAAATTATGTTTTCACCACCGATGAACGGAGTAATGCATTTGTGGATGCCTATGATATAACTGACATTGATGATATTAAGCTTCTGGATCAGTACCGGCCCATCGCAACGGAAGGGCTGGGTGTGATACCGCACAATGTCCATTACTACAATGGTTATCTGGTTACATCCTATTATACAGATGGTCTGAAAATTGTCGATGCGACCAACCCTTCAATTCTAACAGAAGTGGGGAGCTATGACACCTACTTTGAACGAGATGGTGGCTTTGGTGGAGCCTGGGGTGCATTTCCCTACTTACCATCAGGTCGCATCCTGGTCTCAGATCGGGAAAGTGGACTCTTTGTTCTAGAACCTAACTATGTCCGACCCTCCTACATTTTGGGAGGTGTAATTGACTTTGCTACGGAACTACCGCTTGAAGATGTAGAAGTAAGCATTACCTCTTCTCTACCTGGAAGAAGTCTGACGGATGCAGAGGGCAATTTCCAAATGGGATTTGCCGATGAAGGAACAGTGGAAATACAATTCTTTAAAGAAGGGTACGCACTGGAAACCAGTTCGATTGATTTGACAGCCGGTGACAGTTCAATTATCTATGTCACAATGAGACCACTGGCCAGGTATAATATTACCGGTACAATCATCGATGACGTCACAGGTATGCCCATACCGGGTGCATCTGTAATTGTCCAAAATGATCTGTACACTGAAGAGAATAAAACCGCTGAAGATGGCACATTTTCTTTGACCACCTACGAAGGCAATATGTATGTGGCTGCAGGAAAATGGGGTTATATCCATGAAGCGGAAATCATCGATCTCACTGAAGCGACAGACCTGGAAATACGCCTGGAGCCAGGTTATCGTGATGACTTCATCTTCGACTATAACTGGGAGGTAAGCGGCACCCGACCTACCTCCTCAACTGCCTGGGATCGGGGAGAGCCTAGTCCTTCACTTTACAATGGGGAGTTTGCCAATCCGGGATCTGATATTGATGATGACCTGGGACGCGCATGCTATGTAACGGGCCTGGCTTTCGGCCTGGCTGGAAATCTGGGTGACACTTCTATTCTGTCGTCTCCCATATTTGACGGTACACGATACTCTGACCCTTTTCTCTACTATTACCTATGGTTTTATGACAATGGTGTAAACCCCAGTGATGACTCTCTTCTGGTATATGTGGGAAATGGTCAGGAGGAAGTACTTGTGGAGGCATTGACGGAATCCAGGACTGGTTGGCGAGAAAGATCAGAGATTCGACTGGCTGACTTTATTGCGATTACGGAGTCTATGTATGTGAAGCTCTTTGCCGCTGACATCGGTAGTGTGCATATCTATGAAGCCGGCATCGATGGTTTTGCCATCTCTGAAGGACAAACTACCAGTACCAGGGATTTATTAACAAGCCCCATCTCGGTGTTTCCCAATCCCTTTTCTGACTATCTCCGATACGATCTTCAGGGCGAATTTGCTGATGAGTACGAGATCCGAGACCTTCTGGGAAGGATAGTGCAACGAGGAAATCTTTCCAGCGCTACGATTGAAACTGGAGTGTTTGGAGCCGGTACTTATTTCATTACATTTCTCCGTCAGAATCAAAGGATAGCAACGCGAAAGATTATAAAGACTTGATTTCAGTAAGGTGCCACTGACCGCTATTTTATTTGGTCTTACCTAATTTTTATATCTCTTTTTAATTACTTTCGCTCAGGCAAATCCACCAGGATTTTTCCTAACATGTAACTGCAATTATGAAATTAGACAAGGATATCAAGCTCTCTGAGCTGAAAAATCTATTGCCCGGATTTTGGGAACAATCGGGAAAAAAAATATTACTTATTGAAAAAGAATTGGATACCTCTCAGGGTGCTCCAGTCTTTACCGTCAATGGAAAATACACATCAAGAGGTTGGACGGAGTGGACTCAGGGATTTCAATATGGGTCAGCCATAATCCAATTTGAAGTCACCGGTGATGAACAATTCCTCAAGATAGGTCGTACCGCCACGGTCGAAAAGATGGCTCCCCATGTGACACATTTTGGTGTACATGACCATGGCTTCAATAATGTAAGTACATATGGTAATCTTCTGCGTCTGATGCATGAAGGCTCCATTGCCAATAATAAGGAAGAAAAGGACTTCTATGAGTTGGCTCTGAAACTGTCTGGATCCGTGCAGGCTCATCGATGGACACAACTTCCGGACGGAGGATATATTTATTCTTTCAATGGTCCTCATTCCCTATTTGTGGACACCATCCGATCTCTTCGGGCTCTGGTCGTAAGTCATGAACTGGGGCACGATCACAGAGGGGAGCATGATGCCGTCACAAGTCTATTGGATCGGGCGGTTGATCATGCGGAAGCGACTGCCAACTATGCTGTGTACTATGGTGAAGGCAGAGACAGCTACGACGTCTGGGGTAGGACAGCTCATGAGAGTGTTTTTAACCTCAACGACGGGCACTATCGATGTCCTAACAGTCAGCAAGGGTTCTCCGGGTTTACGACCTGGACGCGAGGACTGGCATGGGCTATGGTGGGATTCGCGGAGCAATTGGAGTACTTAGAGACCTTACCGGCAGATGCACTGGACCACAAGAAAGGGTTAGCATACTATAAAGAACTATTTCTAAAGGCATGTCGCGCCACATGTGATTTCTACATTCGGGAGATGCCAGCAGATGGTATTCCTTACTGGGATACAGGTGCACCGGAATTACATCTGCTGGGAGACTATAAGAATGCACCAGCTGATCCGGACAATGACTTTGAACCCGTGGACAGTTCGGCAGCTGCCATTGGCGCCCAGGGATTACTGCGATTAGGTCAGTATTTGGGCAGAGAAGCAGAAGGGGCAGAATATTGGGCGGCTGGATTACAGGTAGCGAAAAACATATTTCAATCTCCTTATCTCAGCATGGATAATTCACACCAGGGACTGATTTTACATTCCATTTATCACAGACCGAATGGATGGGACTACGTGCCCGGTGGCAGCAAGATTCCGAAAGGTGAGTCCAGTATGTGGGGAGATTACCATGCACGGGAGTTGGCATTATATCTTCAGAAACTTGTGGATGGTGATACCTACTATCGGTTTTTCAACGGCCTGAAATAGAGGATTTATGAATCGATTATGTGTACATACGATCACGACAAAGCCCTGGTCATTGGAGAGGGCATTGCAGGAATATAAAGAACGAGGGATCTCCGGAGTAAGTGTCTGGCAAAATGCGGTACAGGAGTTAGGTCTGAAAAAGGCTTCTACCCTGCTGGCAGGTAGCGGTCTGGACGTAGTATCCTATGTACGTGGGGGTTTTTTCCCGGCTGCAGAAAGTGCGGAAAGACAGAAGGCTATCGAGCACAACAAACAAATGCTGGATGAAGCAGCAGCCATCGGAGCGCCTTTGCTCGTGCTTGTTTGCGGAGCGGACCCGGTGTCCGGATTATCAAAGTCGAGGGACCAGATTCGAGCAGGCCTGGAAGCAATCCTTCCTCATGCAGAAGATCTGGGAGTGGGCCTGGCCATTGAGCCCTTACATCCCATGTATGCCGATACCCGCTCTGCTATCAATACACTCGCACAGGCAAATGACATGGCTGAGTACTTTGATCATGAAAAGATCGGCGTGGCAGTGGATGTCTACCATCTGTGGTGGGATGATCAATTACAGGATCAAATAGTACGGTGCAGCCAGGGTGGCAACTTGCTGGCTTTTCATATCTGTGACTGGAAGTACCCCACCGAAGACATGCTGAATGATCGTGGTCTGATGGGAGAAGGATGTATTCCGATCAAGGAGATCTCAGATTGGGTCGATGCCGCTGGATTTGAAGGATATCGGGAAGTAGAAATCTTTTCAAATAAATACTGGTCCATGGATCAGGGAGAATTCCTTGATTTAATAGTGGACGCCTACAATAAAATCTATAAATAGAAACAATAACGGAATCAACACAAATGAAAACACATCGTATAGGTATAATCATGAATGGTGTCACCGGAAGGATGGGCACCCGTCAGCATCTGATTCGATCTATGGTCGCTATCAGAGATGAAGGAGGCGTAAAAATTGGGGAGGATGAAGTCGTGATGCCGGATTTACTTCTGGTAGGTCGAAATGAAGAAAAACTGAAGAAGCTGTGTGAGGAACATGGCTTTGAAAACTATAGCACATCACTCGATGAAGCCCTGAAGTTACCCGGTTATGAGCTCTATTTTGATGCGCAGATCACGGGTCGAAGATTCGAATCTGTGAAGAAAGCCATAGAAGCAGGGAAGCATATCTACTGTGAAAAACCCACAGGTACTACCCTGGAAGAGGCTATGGATCTCTATCATCTGGCAAAGAAAGCGGGTATCAAGCATGGAGTGGTCCAGGATAAGCTATGGTTACCAGGTCTCATGAAGGTTCAAAAACTGATTGAGGATGGGTTCTTTGGAAAGATTCTTTCCATACGTGGAGAATTTGGATACTGGGTCTTCGAAGGACACACTGTACCCCCCAACCGTCCATCATGGAACTACCGGAAGGAGGCCGGGGGTGGCATCATAATGGATATGCTTTGCCACTGGAGATATGTCCTTGATAATATTTTTGGAGAAGTAGAAGCCCTCTCTTGCCTGGGTGCTATCCATATTGACGAACGTATAGACGAAGAGGGAAATCCTTATAAGTGCACAGCCGACGATTCAGCTTATGCCACCTTCCAACTACCTGGTGGAGTGATTGCTCACTTTAATTCATCCTGGAGCGTGCGTGTACGGAGAGATGATCTGCTTGTACTGCAAATTGACGGTACGAAGGGATCAGCCGTGGCCGGGTTGAGAGACT
>JAUILM010000098.1 GCA_030432855.1 Bacteroidia bacterium | reverse complement strand
CTAATTTGGGTAAGTATTTCTTCTTTTGGACTTCTGAGCCATACTTGTAGATGGGATACATAACCAAAGATCCCTGCACAGAGGCCATCGATCGAATGCCGGAATCGCCTCGTTCAAGTTCCTGCATGATGATTCCATAGGCTATTTCATCCATTCCTCCACCCCCGTATTCCTCGGGCAGACTGGGTGCATAAGCTCCAATCTCTGCGAGTTCTTTAAAGAGATGGGTGGGACAGGAAGCCTTTTCGGCATGTGACTCAATGATGGGAGAGACACGCTGCTTGACCCAGTCCCTGACCGCAGAGCGAGCCAACAGGTGCTCGGGATCCAAAAGATCATCGATGTTGTAGTAGTCAGGTGCTTCAAATACGTCTGTTCGTGTGGATATTGTCATATTTGTGTCGTCGATCTATGGTAAAAATATTATTATTGATTTTAATATTCTACTAATCTTCGAATGTCCGAGTTCTCCAGAATTGGTCTGAAAGGAATGCGTTTCCATAGCTTCCATGGTTATTATACTGAAGAGCAGTCAGTAGGCAATGACTATGAAATTGATGTCATTGCTGAAGCAATTATCGATCAGGAAGGTCTGGACGATGCACTGGAGAATACACTGAATTATGAACAAATCTATCATATCTGCCGTGACGAAATGAATACTCCGGTACGATTGATCGAAACTGTGGCTTATCAGATCCTTGAACGTCTTAAAGAAGAATTGTCCTCTAATGCAAGATATACAGTTGTCATCCGTAAGTTGCACCCACTGTTGGGAGGCATTGTGGATCATGCCATGATCGAAATTAAAGGATAAGAAGACAATATTTTATCGGCCAAACTGGTCTACTAATACAAAGAAGAATTTTATGCGTGTTGCTGTTTTAAGTCTCGTTTTACTACTCTGTTCCTGTGATGTCTTGAAGGAGGTGCAAGGCACTTTAATGAATAGTGAGCCTACCTCTGCAGAGGTTGCGATGGGGTTGAAGGAAGCCCTAACCATTGGTATTTCCAAAGGGTCTGACGCCTTATCAAAGGAAAATGGATATTATCAGAGCATCTATAAAATATTACTTCCTGAAGAAGCGCGAAAAGTGACTGAGAAGTTGAAGATCATTCCCGGCTTTTCAAATGTAGAGGAAGAATTGGTGCGAAGACTTAATCGGGCAGCTGAAGATGCAGCAGTAAAAGCCAAACCCATTTTCGTCAGCGCCATCAAAGGTCTCACCTTTGAAGACGCAATGCAAATACTGCTGGGGCCAAAAGATGCTGCTACTCAATACTTACATGGTAAAACCTACCAGGGCTTGTATGATGCTTTTCAGCCGGAGATCCTCAGCTCTTTAGATAAATTTAATGCGATTGAATATTGGGAGAAGGCGATTACAGCCTACAACAAAATTCCACTGGTTGAAAAGGTGAATCCACGACTTGACGATTATGTGGCCAATGAGGCTCTGGAAGGGCTCTTTGGAATGGTGGAAAAAGAAGAACTAGCCATTCGTTCTGATCCTGCAAAAAGAGTAAGTGATCTTTTGAAGAAAGTTTTTGCAAAGCAGGACAGCTAGCCTGGACCTACTCTTTGAGAAATTTAATATTGCGTTGAAGACCCTTAAACTTGGTTCGTTTTACGGGTGATTTCTTGAAAACACGTCGAAAAGTCTCTTCAGTGAGTTCAATCCAATCATTCTCCTGCATTTGCAGAAGTTCATCGGATGGCTGGAATGCGGGTTCTTTATTTGGCGTTGAAAAGCGATTCCAGGGGCATACCTCCTGACAGATATCACAGCCAAACATCCAGTTTTCCATCTTGTCCCTAAATGATTCAGGTATGGCGTCCCGGAGTTCGATGGTCAGGTAGGAGATACATTTACTACCATCCAGTACATATCCTTCTGAGCTTATAGCATCCGTAGGACAGGCGTCAATACACCGCGTGCAGGTGCCGCAATAATCCTTGAGGGGGGTGTTGTGTTCAGATACATCAAGGTCCGAAATAATCTCAGCCAGGAAATAATAGGATCCGGCTTTTGGATGAATGAGCATGGTGTTTTTACCAACCCATCCCAGACCGCCCAGTCTCGCCCACTCTCGCTCAAGCACTGGCGCTGAGTCGACAAAGCAGCGACCTTCTACATGGCCTACATGATCACGGATGAACTCCAGTAGAGTTTTGAGCTTATCCTTCAGTATAAAGTGATAGTCGGTTCCATAAGCATAGGTGGAAATCCTGGGTGCGTCCAGATCTTGCTGCTTCTTATCACTGTGATAGTTAAATAGAAGAGAGATTACTGACTTTGCACCCGGGACTAACTTGGTAGGGTCTATACGCTTTTCAAAGTGATTTTCCATGTAGCGCATCTCTCCGTGATTCCCCTGATTCAGCCAGTTCTCCAATCTCCGGGCTGCCTCATCCAGTTGTCTGGCTTTTGAGAAACCGACGAAACTGAAACCCAGCCGTTGAGCCTCTTGTCGTATTAGGGTACTATATTTCGAGCTGTGCGTCACAACACTGTTCACTCATTTACATCTAATTCAGGATTTGTAGTTTGGCAAATTTCAGCATGATTCTTCGCTGAGGATTATGTACTTCTTTGAAGAATATGGTGGCCACTTTTGAATCATTATAACCTTCAACGCTTAGGACTTTGCCTTCACCAAATTTGAGGTGCCGGACTCGCATACCCGCAGCAATATCATGTGGAGAAGCGGGCACAAAATCCGCAGGGACCTCCTGCCGTTTTCGTGCTCGAGCTGTCCGGGGTGCAAAGTTACCCTGCACGGTTGCCCGCTGCCGGATGGGATCTTTTTGCGCCATCCTTTTGCCAATATTGCTATCCACTAGCTCTTCAGAGATTTCAGCTAGAAACCGGCTGGGATCATTATGGGTGATTTTACCGTATCGATAGCGCGATCCTGCAAAGCTTAAGGTGAGATGCTTCCGGGCTCTTGTGATGGCCACATAAAACAATCGCCTTTCCTCATCAACATCTCCGGTCTCCTCGATCGCCTGATGGGAGGGAAATATTTTTTCTTCCAACCCGGCTACAAATACGCAGTCAAATTCAAGTCCTTTGGCGCTGTGAATCGACATCAGAGTCACATAATTGCTGGATTCATTGGTGTCCAGATCGGTGATTAGGGCAATGTTTTGAAGATAAGATGCAAGACTCTTGTCTTCCAGTACTTCCAGCCCGTCTACCTCATCATTGTCAATGAACTCTTTTATCCCATCCAAAAGTGAAGTGATGTGGTCGAGACGTGATATGCCTTCTAGCGAATTATCTTTTTTCAATTCATCAATGATACCGGACTTAGCCGCTATCTGGGTAGCAGCATCAAAAGCATCTGTCTCCAATGCTATCTTACCGAACTGCTCCACTGATCGAATGAACTGCGCAAGCACCTTTTTCACCCGGGATGTAGCCGGAAATATCGGTAGTGCTTCCCAAACAGATATGCCTTGTTCAGTTGCATACTGTGTCAGATTAGTGATAGTGCTGGATCCAATGCCTCTTTTGGGATAATTAATCACGCGAAGTAAGGCCTCTTCATCTATGGGGTTGACAGCAATACGAAGATAGGCAAGCAAGTCCTTTACTTCCTTTCGCTGATAAAAGGAAAGTCCACCAAATACCTTGTAGCTGATGTTATATCGCCTCAGGTATTCCTCAAAAATCCGGGATTGTGCATTAGTCCGATAGAGAATGGCTATCTCCTCGTTGGGTACATGATACCGGTTCTTGTACTCTACTATGAGATCTGCAATACGACGACCTTCTTCAGTATCTGAGATTGTTTTAATCAATCGAATCTTGGTCCCGTCGATCTTATCGGTCCATATCTTCTTTTGGATTTGTTTCTTGTTTTGAAGAATGACCTGATTTGCAGCCTCGACAATGGCTTGGGTCGATCGATAGTTCTGTTCGAGTTTAAACACATTGAGTTGTGGAAACTCTTTTTGAAAGTTGAGAATGTTGTCGATGGTAGCACCCCGAAAGGCATAGATGCTCTGAGCATCATCGCCTACCACGCAAATGTTTTCCTGACTCCCCTCGTATTTTACCAGCTTCTTAAGAATGGCATATTGCAGATAGTTGGTATCCTGAAACTCATCGACCAGGATGTATTTAAAGCGTTCTCGGTACTTATCAAGTGCATTTTCAGGGTTTTTCTGAAACAATTCAAAGAGTCGGAATAACAGGTCATCGAAGTCCATGGCACCTGCCTTTTTACACTGCGATACATATTTATTATATACTGCATATAGCATGGGTCTCCTGTTGAAACGGTCCATCCGGAGTAATTCCTCATCCTGTGCATACAGCTTTGGTGTGATGAGATTACTCTTAGCCGAAGAGATTCTGGCTCGGATAGCATTGACGTTGTAGTCGTTTTTATCCAGGTTCATCTCCTTTATGATTCTGGCCAGGAGACTTCGGCTGTCCGCCGTGTCATATATGCTAAAATTGGATGGATAGCCAATATGCGGAGCCTCAACGCGAAGGATTCTGGCAAAGATCGAGTGAAAGGTGCCGGCCCATACCTGTCCGGCTTTTTCACCGACGACCCCACCTATCCGTTCTTTCATCTCTCGAGCAGATTTATTGGTAAAGGTCAGGGCCAGTATTTTAAATGCGGGCACACCCGATTCGATGAGGTGGGCAATTCGGTAGGTAAGAACACGCGTCTTGCCCGATCCTGGTCCGGCTATAACCATCACCGGACCATCATGACAGGTCACGGCTTCTCTTTGAACACTATTCAGCTCCTTTAAATAATCCAAACCTTTTGCTTTTTGAAAAGATAGCTAAAGTACTAATATGTCAAAACTTTGATATGAATCTGATGAATGCAATGATTCGGGTAAGTCAATAAGCAGTGCAAATGAAGTCAAGTACATGCGCTTGTTCAGGATATCCGGATTAAGCACCTTCCTCTTCCAAGGCATCCCAGTATTCGATGGCCCGCCGGGTATGGGGAATGCAAATCGAACCGCCTACAACGTTAGCCACCGACATGACCTCCATGACTTCCGCCGTGGTGACACCCAGTTCATGGCAGGTACCCAGGTGATAGCGGATACAGTCGTCACATCTCAGCACCATGGAGGCAACTAATCCTAATAGCTCTTTGGTCTTTGTATCGAGAGCACCGTCCTGATACGTCTGATTATCAAGACTAAAGAATCGCTTCATCACTTTATTGTCAGACGATAGAATCCGGTCGTTCATCCGGGTACGATACGTATTAAATTCTTCGACGATAGACATATTCACTTGTTTTAGGGCAAAGATAGTACATAGCATCAGAGCAGATGATCCTATCTCATAGCAATACTTTGGGTTAGTCATCCTTTCATCGAAATGACAATGCATTTATCCTGTAATTGCCACCTTTTATCTAAAGCCAGGATCATTTGATCGTTAAAATAGAAACCAGATGCAACTTTAAGGAGAAAAGGCCCGTCCTATTAACCGAACACAAGCATGAAAGCTTCTAGAAAAAAGTACTACCTCTTTTTTTGAACCAATAGAAAACAACAACTATGCAAATCATCAAAAAATTAGGAATCGTACTATTACTTCTTGCAGTTTTTATCACACCCAAACCTGCTGCAGCATATGATGGCGATGAGCCTGAAGCAGTAGAGCATTTAAGAGAAAAAGTAATCGAGTTTGTAAAAACTCCAAACCTTGCAGAATTTGGAATTGACAAAGAGAAAGTACGTCTCAAATTCTTGGTCAATTCGAATCGGGAGATTGTAGTGGTATCCACAGGTACTGAAAACAACTATCTGGATTCATTTTTAAAGAGTCGTCTTAACTATAAGAAGATAAAAGACTCGCAGGTGGAGCAAGGTGTATATAATATGAGTATCACGTTTAAAGCGTCATAAAGAATTAGTTGAGGTAGAGCTTTTTCATACAGCAGTGGAATAAAAGTATTCCGCTGCTTATTTTTTTATACTACTCCTCTGTTTCTATATTTCCAAATAGATCTCAATAGTCGAAATGGGAATACGGCGCCACTGATAATACTACCCACCCCAAATAGTAGCATTTCAGTTTTTAAGTAGTTGCCGATCCGGGTTGCCTTTATTTCAGGCATTTCTTTTAAAAAGCTCTCCGCAGAGTTTTCATCGATATATGTTATAAAATGATTGAGGTGGCTTACCAGGGTGAATACCAGGGGTATGCAGAGGAAGATCAAAGTAAGTTTTAGATATTGTCGTGTGGCAATTAGGGTGTATTTCAGAAAAAAAATATAACGTACGAGAGTAATGAAGACAACAATAAATAAAGTGTTGGAAAAAATAAATGGATAGTCATTACTATTTTGGATTACCGGTAAGATCACAAGTAGAGTCACAAGCGCTGTAATCACCCACCAAACAATTTCTAATAAATATTTCCTTTTAGTTTCCAGAGACGATCTCTCTCCAGTTTTTTTCATAGTGGTCGAAGTTAGATTAAATCCTTTAAATTGAATTTAATTTTCAAACGTTCTTCGTCACGAGCAATAATCAGGGTGATTTTCCGACCAGATCGGCTTGATAAAATTGAATTAATAGAGGACAGAGAAAAAAATGATGCTGGCAACCCCTCAATGCGCTTGATAACATCTCCATGTTTTAGTCCTGCCTTTGCAGCAGGCGAATCCTCCAGGACACGTTGTATCACATAGTCACGCAATTGATGACCTGTGGCAGCGATAATCAAACCACTTTTGTCAAACTTAAACTGACGTCTAAACCGACCATTAGCCTTGATATACAATTTCTGACGATAATAGTCGATGTAGTAATTGAACCTTCGTAACATTGAATTTCCCAGAAGTCCGTTTTTCCGCAGTGGGACACGCTCAATTGTTTCGACTTCAAGATCCTGAAAGCTGGTAATCATATTTGCGAATTCAAAATCTTCAAATTCGAACTGATCGATTCTGCCGATATACCCCTCAAGATGACCACCAAGACCCATTCCAAGCTTTCCACTGATGGTCTTGTCTGGCAGTGAAAACTGGTCGTCCGTATTGGTATACAGTAAAAGTGGCAGACCGGCCCCTGTATCCAATAAAAGAGTTACATCAAGCGTGCGATCTCCCTGTTGGATGGACGCATTTATATAGGGTTTGTTTTTATAAATCGAGATAGGGACTTCAAGATAACTACGGGGAGGTTTAAACTCATTGGGAGGTATAAATTGAACGCGATTCTTCCGGTTGTTCATGAAGAGAATATAGTGGCGAAAAATGTTTGAGCCGATAATGCCATCAATATTCAATCCCGTAAACTCTTCGAGTTCGAAATAGTTTTCTTCCAATACCAGTATATCCACAGTAGAACGGATGGAGTTGCTAATCTCCAAATTGACCCTCCTGGCAATGTGGCCATAAATCTCCTGAGACAGATCGGAACCCATCAGAGCGATCCTTTTCTCATAATTGACACCCAGCAGATCGGCATATTCTTTCTTTAGCAGTATCGTATGCTCAGAACCAGTATCAAATATAAATCTCAGAGGTAGTACACTTCCAAACTTTACATCCATTAAAATGAAGTCACTGGATGCATCAAAATTGAGCGTGACCGACCTGGGAATGGCAAAGGGATTGCTATTGTGCTGGGATATTCCGGCAATCGAAAAAAAACTTAAGAGGACAATTAAGAGGCCACGCATCATACTATCAAACGTATTTGAAGCCATTTAGTCGACTATAAATGTCTTTTTTTTCAATTTGGGGCTTTTTTATTCGTGTATTCCAGCGTTAATCACGCTATGGTAACACTATAGGTATCCAAAGGAAAGAAGCTTGCTTCTCCCTTACGATGGAACCCGAATATGCAGTACCGTTTTAGTATCAGTTGCATTACTTCCTCCCTGCGTTTGTGAGGTAGCCGTCTCTTTGTCCGGGTTTATGGTCACCAGACGATTTTCATCAATCCCTAAATCAAGAAGGGCCATTCGAAGTGAAAGAGCCCTACGGGCTGCAAGTTGGATCATTTCCGGACCTGCCTCGGTAGTCACAGGATGTTCGATTTGAACTACTGCTTCTGGATAGGCGCGCAGTATTTTGCTAATTTCTCCAAGCAGACCAAATGCACTGGATTGAATGGTGGAAGATTCCGAAGCGTAAGAGAGCTGGTCGAGCACAAATGTGGAAGGACCTTCCTGGCCACTGGTGAGGAATCCGTAAATGCGATCCAGTAAGGATCCTGTTGCCGTTTCAAGCTTTGCACCACTGGGTAGAACGATAGTGGCCACATTTCCTTTAACGGTCCGAATTGAACTTCCCGCCGGAATTTCCAATTGGGTTGCCTCACCTTGATTCGTTAGGTTCGTTGCTTCATTTGTTGAATCCTTTTCCTCTGGGTTTTCCACAACTACAATTTCTTCACCTTCTCTTCCTCCACAGCTTTTCATAAAGTAAAGCATGGCTCCTGCCAGAACGAATAGAAGGATCCAGGGACCAATCCTACTGGCAATGGAATTAGTCGAAGGCTCTACTGCGGGTTGAGCTTCCTCTTCTTCTGATTTCTCTTCGGTAGTTTCTTGAGTTTTGGGCTCTACCGGAATGGGTTCGGGGGCGGGTGGAGTTGTAGATGAACGTTGTACAGCACCTTTGACGCCTTCAGTAAGAGATGCCAGTCCTAATTTATCAAGGAGACCAGAGGGAGCAGCTAGCTTGAGATGGTTCTTTTGCTCATCCAAAAGTTTTGCGAGTCCATTGGCATCGAGCGATTCTTTTTTGACATGACTGGCCAGAAGGTGAAGGAAAAAAGGAGCCGTCATTTTAAAGATCGAACTCGAAGAGCTTTGCCCAAGGCTTGCTCGAGAAGTGAGCAGGCTGACGATAGATTTTATTTGAGTCTTTTTCTCAAAGATTTCATCGAGGTAGCTTTCACCGGTATCCAGAAGTTTATGGGTGTTTTTGCCGCCGTCCAGGAATTCAACGGACTTTTCGAGTAAACTGCCATCAATAGATTCCTTATCCATGAACTCTAAGAGGCCTGACGCTCCTTCAGGAGAAGAACCCTTGTGCACAAGCCCTCCCAGTATGGCCGGTAGAATAGTGATGAGAGCGGTATCCGTATTGGCAGTGGATTCCCCTAGAAATTTGCCAGCCTTGGCACTTAATTCGCTACTGATCGTGTCGTTAAAAAGACTTAGAAGATTGACAGACATGACTTGATGCGTATTTACTCTTTTAGAAGGACAAAGTAGTCAAAAATGATTGAGCTACAACATTCATTCGATACCAGGAAGCTGTTGAAAAATCGAGGTTGATGCTGCAGCCGTAAATCATTGTGCCTGACAAGGCGAGATCGAAGGCGGCTACCCGAAGGTAACCAACTGAGGATCAACGAAGTCAGGGACAAGGAGAACGGCTGAATTCTGAATAAAATCATTTTCATTAAATAATTTCCAGCGCAATCTGGTTTGTTTCGACAGCTTCCAAGGCCAATTTATGCTACTTATCTAAATTTTACTGTCCAGAGGCTTGAGAACTTTTGAACTGGAACGTGCCCAAATCGAAGAAAGAAAAAAACCGGAGATCAGATCCCAGACTCCCCACCAGGCAGCTACCAAAGCCATTCCTCCTAAGCCGGCAAAGTAATTAAATATGAGTATCAGTCCCAAACCCGAGTTTTGTATGCCCGTCTCGATGGCAATTGCCCGGGCATCTTTTTGATCCAGCTTGTTGAATTTGGCAAAAAAATATCCCAGGGCATAAGCCAGCCCATTGTGGACCAACACGAGTAGAAAAACGTGATCCAGATGATTTTGAATGATCCTGGTATTGCCTGCTAGCGCAAAGACGATAATACCGATTAGCAGCAGAATGGAAAAGATCTTGATGGGTTTTATGATACGAGATGTAATCTTCGGGTAATATCGATTGAGCAACATACCAAGAGAAAGCGGTATGATGATTAGCTGAATGATTATGCTCACCATTGCCACAAAGTCTACCGATATGGTTCGGGCTAATTCCGGAGGAGTCTCCAGTACCCTGGTCCATAAGGCAAAGCTTAGCGGCGTGATGATCACCGCAGCAATGGTCACTATAGAAGTCATTGTAATGGAGAGTGCCGTGTTGCCTTTGGCACGATGCACCATATAGTTGGAAATGTTACCTCCCGGACAGGATGCAACCATAAGCATCCCCAACTGAATGGTAAAAGGAGGGTTGGTAATGAAAATGATAAGGAGGGTAAACAGAGGTAAAAGGATGAGCTGCGAGGTTAACCCCACAAAGACAGGCTTGGGAGTTTTCGCCACCTGCCTGAAATCTTTAAGATGTAGATCCAGGGACACACCAAACATGAGAAATCCCAGGCAAATGTTTAGGAGAAAGAGCTGCCCCTCGTCAAAATTTATTACTACCTTATCAATTTCCTCCATTGGACACAAAATAGATATTTGAACCCAATTCCTGTAAATGGATATCTGTAGCCTTCAATCATTGTGTCTTTCAGAATTTGGTAAACTGTATTGAGTTAACGTGAGAATTTTAATTGTACCTGATAGTTTTAAAGAATCAGCATCCAGTATTGAGGTAAGTGCCGCCATTACGCAGGGCATCACTGAGGCCTGGCCGGAAGCACAGTGCCGGTCGATCCCTATTGCTGACGGGGGGGAAGGTAGTCTTGAGGCCCTTCATTATTGTCTGGGTGGTGATATGATATCAGTAGATACATCGGGCCCATTGGGGCAAAAGATGGTGGCTTCATATTTACTGGTAGGTGATCAGGCTTTTATAGAATTGGCTCAAGCTTCAGGATTGCATCTTTTGAAAGATACCCGGCGAGATCCCATGAATGCAACGACCCATGGTACTGGAGTACTGATCAAGCATGCTATTGATGCCGGGATCAGCAAAATTGTTCTTTGTATCGGAGGAAGTGCTACCAATGATGGCGGAGTTGGGATCGCATATGCACTGGGTTATCGTTTTCTAAATGAAAAGGGAGAAGAGTTTATGCCGACCGGCGGGACATTGCATGAAATTGTAGATATAAAAGAGTGGGGACGCCCCACTCACTTTCAAATGGATGTGCTCTGCGATGTCAATAATCCATTTACCGGAGATCAGGGTGCAACCTATATTTATGGTCCCCAAAAGGGGGCTGATCCAGACATGCTGAAATCCCTGGAAAAAGGGATGGATCATGTCCGAAATCTGATTATTAGCAAGCAACAAATCGATCTAAATACCATCAAAGGAGCGGGAGCGGCAGGTGGCGTAGGTGGAGGCATGGTAGCTTTTTTTGGGGCAAATCTCGTGAGTGGTATTGATTACCTTATC
>JAUILM010000097.1 GCA_030432855.1 Bacteroidia bacterium | reverse complement strand
TGCCTCATATAAAGGAAACGTGCTCATACTACCCTACTTTAAAAATGGAATCAACAAGAGATAGATGTTCGATTATACTCCCCTTGGGGGTACTCTTAAAAAAACATAAACGATTGATTATCAAATAATTAACATCGTTTTAAAACCTTCCAGTGACGCTCAAGTGACGCTTGAAAGAATCAATGTGAAATCCAAAACACATTGATATTAACACTTGAAGAAAAAGATTCAAGCATGAGCTCTCCAAACTTCAGAAGGAGAAGAATCACTTATCAACTTATCGACCAGTGCCTCAGAACTCGTAGAAATTGAAGTTTCGGCATTTCTAGGGACCATTCCTAAGAATTTAGGTCCTAATGCTGATACATCGAGCCCAATACTATTGACCCAACAGATCATGAATCTACAGAAGGACTTTCAGTGGTCTGAAAATCAGTACTCAAGTATGTAGAACGGGGTAAAAATTAGATCAGGCGATTGCATGATCTACTATCTGTTATAAAAAATAGAGAAAGGCGGGTCCAAAAGGCCGACCTACCTCATGGGCAAAAACTTAAGCTACCACCTCCACTTCTTGGGCAATTAAAGATTTCCCTTCTCCAAACAAGAATACCGCCGTGTATTCTAGCCCCGTCAATCCAAACCTATAACGGCAAGACAATTGTTTGGGTTTCTTCATGTTGGTGTACACAAATCCAATTGTTGGAATACCTCCTGAATGAGCCGTTCGGGGTCCTAACTCCCTTTCATCCTCAATCACTGTTTCTGTATCAATTTGAACATTGAAAACAGTCACTTTGTAGTCTTCGCTCTTCACCAGCATTGTATATCGAAAATCCTGTTTTGGCATTTTACTTATCGATGAGATCTCAGCAGTGAGTTTAGGTTTTTCGCGGTCCCGGTACTTGGGCAGTCGAAGAAGATTAATCGTCTCGTTGTCAATGATCTTGGAAATAAATTTTTTCTTTTGGGCATCACCCATGGATAAATACTTATGGAAGAGATCCAACTCTCTCGAAATTTGTAGTTCTCCAATTTGGGTTTGAAAGGCCAAGTCATTTTGTTCCTGTGCATTTTTCATCTGGGTTAATTGATCACCCATAACTTTAGCCATACTCTCTTGCGCTTCTACAGAGGCTCTTAATTCCTCTTGAGTCTGCTTCAAGTCCTGCCTTTGGAACCAAATAGATACAACGACAGCGGCAAAAGCCAATCCCGAGTAAAGCGAGGTTAGTGGCCCGAACGAATCTCCAAACGTACCCATTGAAACTCCAGAATAATATTTCCAAAAAAACAGCCAAAGTCCTGAAACAAAGAAGAATGCCAGAACAAATGGCAGCCAAAAATGCAAAGGATACAATTTTACTTTACCATTTTCATTGCTATTTTTCACATCTAAATTCTTTAAAATAAATTGCAAAATTCTATCGAACAGATGACGACCCTCAACTCTTGGTAGCAGGCTTTCCCTTTGTTAAGAACCTTCATGTTCCGATACTTGACCTTTTAAAGATTCGAGTTAACGACTGATCTATATTCTTAAGATAGACGTAAGAAGTACTGTAGTAGTCTGGTCCTAGATCGCCAGCATTAATTCTCGCCAAAACTAACTTCCCAAATGATTCAAGTTCTCTGAAACTGCATAACTCAACCAAAAGAGTGTCGAGAATAAGTTCATCAGCTTTAGAAACGACAGGATTCTCCTCTAACTTGTTAGCTTGTTCAATTGCCTTATGGTAAACTGTGAGAGTTGCATCGCAGTTTCTCAAGTATGTCACAATGTCCTTCTGGTCTAGGATTAAATCCAATTGTTTGACCTCGCTCTGAGTTAGATTCTTGTCTCTAGACACAAAGCTCAAAACAGAGCTTCCCGACCAATACAATAAGACTTCTATACCATTGTTACTATTATACCCATCACTAAGGTTAATAATCTGAGATTCTATAGATCTCGCTTGTCTATAAATGATATTTGTAATTCTAGTAAGTATAAATTCGGTTCTATGGCTTGAAAGTTCAAGTCTTTGCAATCGAAATTCTTTCCTTTGATATTGCAGAGCAACGTAGAATAATAAAACACCAGCGAAAGCCCAAAGAGAACCAACGACACCTCCAATATAGTCACCTATCTGTCCAGTAATATCCATTGCTGGTGATTTCCACTCAAAGTCAAAAGATTGGCCAATGACTATGAAGAACCCTACGAATATACCTAAGCCAAGAATCCCAGAACCAATTGCAATACCTTGCAAAATATTTAGTAAACTCCATCGATTTTGGTCTTGAGTATTTTCAGGCATGTCGTAGATCTGATATCCTCGAATCTACAACTTAATACTTCTTTTACGTAAAAATCTATAAAGAATCAGTAATTTCTACTTGCTTTCTTCCATTTGTCCTCGAATCGGCTTATAACCGTCAATCTTGGTGCTTCTTCAGGTGCTCGATTTGCAAAACGACTCGGCACAATGCCTTCCAGGTCCGAAATGACACCGATACACAACCGAGCTTCTTTAAGGTTTCCGCTCTCATAGTTCTGCTGCAGTAAATGTTCAAGTTGTTTGATTCGCTTTCTCCGTTGCTCTTTGAGGTCTCCAACCCTAATAGAATTGAGTAAATCACGGGCCTCGGCAATGTAGTTATCAATCTGTCGCTCTGAAACCTCCCAATCCTGGTCTGAAACAAATTGCAATAAATCACTTCGTTTCTGTAGCCCGATCTCGATGGCCTCAGCGATAACCTGGATCCTCGCTTCAATCTCTGCTTTACTGCTTCTACCCATGGAATTTCAAGTTTCTGATTTTTTTAGAAAATGTCTATTTAAGGTAAAAGGCCCGCCTGAGGGAATATTCGGTTAAGATGAAGACCCTACCGGGGGTCCTACCGGGGGGGGGTGGCAAAAGGGATCCACCTATGTCAATGGATCCCATACTTAAAAAATGAATGAGTAGTCTACGACAAAACGATCAATAACCATTATGACGAACTCAAAGATGAGGCTTCATATAATTTTTAATTTGAAACTCTTGAATCAAAAGAATCACTTATCTGCTTTCATCAGTAACTACTACTGAAATTCAAGGAAAATATATTTATCGAGGGTTACTTATCCAGGTGATATTCATATATCATGAGAAGACTGTTGTCTAAGAACCTTATTTGTCAAAAGACGAAGCAGGGGAATCTTTTGATATTCAGCTGACTATACCCCTTGGAGAAAATGAAAGTAGTAATGAATCGCCGATCTCGAATATTCCTTGTAATGTACTGGTTGAATCAATTTAAGTTTCCACTTATAATATGCTTTTTCACTTTGTCAGTCGAGTGTTTAGGTCAACAAACAACACCAACAAGTGAATATGATCTTCCTGTTTCTTTAACTGAGATCTCCAGCAATGTCGATTTTTATCAACCAGTGAGAATCAAAATTAGTACGCACAAAGGCTTTTCATTGGGACCACGAGCACTTTGCTATGAAAGTGCCAATCCTAAGAAATGTGTACCAGGTCGTGTATTCAACATTAGTGAGACACTATGGAGGCTTGAGTTAACAGATCTTAAACCGCATCGTCAGTATACAGTGCTAATACCTGCCGATGGAAGTGGATTACATCACGTAAACCTGGAGTTGGTCTTAAACTCTGCGCCACTTGGTCCACGTCATCGATTTCGAAAGACGTTTGTATCCAGTGACGATAGTATAGCGATTACCAAATCTGAGTTATTGAAAGATTATGCAACTTACGAATCGGATTTCTTAAACGGTCTTGGAATTGTTAATTCCATCTTTTCGAACTATCAAGATATTATCAACACTCTCAATCCCTTGGTCCATGCGACCAATCTGCAAACGCTGTATTCAAACGTAGACATTAGTGACTTAGGAGATTTTATCGATGAGCTGGATTCGATTCAAAGTTTTCTTTCAAGTCAAGGTTCAGGAGCATTTATAGAAACTAGTGCATACATAGCGTCACTGATGTATCTTGAGAAAAACCTACTTCTCCCACAGTTGTTTAGTGGCGTAATAACAGCAGACTTTAGGGGTATTCCTTCAATAGACCTTTACTATCAACCACAAACCAAGATTTCTAATAACAGAAGAGAACTCATTCGAAATCTCAAAATGATCTGGACTTTAGCCCATAATAGTGAAATTCCTTTCGCCAATCCAAGGTCTACATCTTTGAATAATATTGATGTTGCAATGCATAATATATTGAAGCTGTTTGAAAGTCTCGATGCAAAGTATAGGGCCATTGAGAAGAAATTGAATGAATCGAATCTGGGATTCTCTATTTCCAGGAGATTTGTCCTTTCGACCCAATCCAGCAAGTTTTCTGAATATTTATCAGATATTGTGAAGCCTGATTTGGGCTTCATGATATTTGGAGGAGAGGAGCGATCAGTACTCAATGAGTCACTCCTAACAAATATTCGCCCGTACTTTGGAGTAGAAATTGGTCTTCCCTCGCCAGACAATTTCCCTTTGTTTTGGAACTCCAATTTGCGTAGACGGTTCTTTTTGCAATTGGGTGTCACACTGGGCTCCATAGAACGAGAAGGTGTACGGGAGGATTTATTCGGTAAGTCGAATATTATAACTGGCTTAGGAATTAGGATTAACCGAGCATTTTACATTGGAGGTGGAGTTATATTTTATCGTCATACCAATGCTAATACATTAATAGATAATCCATCTTTTGCCCATGGATTCTATGGTTCTATAGGAGTCCACTCCAATTTTCAAAACTTACTTAACCCATTCACTGGTCAAATCTTTAAATAATGAAAGTTCTCGCAATTGTTTTTTCACTTGCAATACTTCTAGTGTCATGCGATCCTGAACAATTTCACCGTGAGTACCGACTCCAAGAACGACTTGTTGAAAGGCACTTAATTTGCTTGAAAATAGGAAGTTCTAGACCTAACATGCCGAGAGAGTTAGTTGCTGATGGGAGTTCCACTCATCAAATATTGGCATACGTTCCGAGAGAAATAATTAAGAGTGAGAACAAGGTGAAATTAACTACATCTGCAGGACACTTCCTGAGCAATGGCACCAATTCTGTGACTCTACTGCCTTCGAAGAGAGATTTTCTTGGTAGAAACCCTTGTCAAGATTCCGCTGGTATTGTGCAAACTCCCAGCCTCAGGGTTGAAGACTTTCTCGTAAGTCCCATGCGGGCAGGTATGGTCAGAATCACTATGGAGGTAGGTGAATTTGGACGAACACATTTCGTGGAATTTGATACAGCATCAGTAGAAGGATTAAGTGTATCAACAGATAATTTTGCGATGACCAACTCCCCATTAAGTAAAATGGTTTTAACAGCAAATGCAAGACGCTCCAAGGGGAGACCAACACCTGGCCAGAAGATCTATTTTTCAGTAGTACGATCGGATTCAGTGATCTTAGACGAAACTAAATTTACCGTAACAACGTCAGGTATTGATGCTGATGGCAATGCTAAGACGATTTTTACTATTTCCGACACGGCCTTTGTAGGTGAGGTGAAATGTAAAGCATGCTTTAAACCTGACCAGCATAACATTTGCGACTCCATGGTCATCCAAGTAGTATCAGGTTCTTAAGACCAGTGCTGGTAATTTCTCCACGCATTGTTTGATCCCGCTAGCTTTCAGAACTTTGTAATAATTGACCGAAAATGACTCCTTGGTAGTACTTTAATAATAAAGCGATAGAGCTTTAAATCAAGTTGCGGTCACTTGCGAAATTATGGCCAGATCATAAGAGCACCATAAGGGGACAAAAGGGACACTTACACCCCACCTACAGCACCATCCTGAGGACCTAATCTTCTGATAATCAGCGCTACGAACCGCCGCAGGAGGGTTCCGTAATTCCCGCTCCGGGTACTATGTCATCTCCTTTCTTTCCTTATACCATCACCTCCTGCCACAGGAAATATCTTCCTATTTAGAATTACTGCATCATAGGCACCATTCATCTGGGAAAAGGTATCAATTGGTACTACTCGGTTAAATGTCTCACCAAGGCATCAAAAAGATCGAATAGCACGAACGGCATGCGTTTCCGTTTTATCGCCGGGATCGGATCTAATCTCACTAAAATCAAATCCAAAGGCAGATGTAGCACTAATCTCTGTACTGGACCAATAGATGTCATCTTTCGATAACAAAGTAAATCCACCATTAAACAAGCCTCTGTTTACATGAAAGCGATTTTGCCATAGCAACCCTAGTTCATCAATAGAAGGTAAGTACCACCCAGGACCGAGTCCTTCCACATATGTTTTAGCTGGACTGCTTATCATGAGTCCCGTATTATAGTTACCATCCCAACTCCTATCAGCATTGATTAAACTGGTCGAACTCTGCCACTGCCGATCGGATTCTGATTCTGTCTTTGACACGATCAACCCGTGATCTTCACCATCAGCCCCTTTGTAAATGTAAAATACTATGCCATCCAGAGTATCTTTCCCTAAATATGAAACGCCAGATAAAGTATGAGCTTCCCTTATTCCGAGGGTGCCATCAGATAATCGAACTACAACACTATCGGCTGTATTATCCTTGGCCATCTCAGTAATCTTGACAGTTCCCACGACCTCTAAATTTTGCGCGGAGACTGGAATGGCAAAACAGATAAGTAGCAAAATGCAATGAAATATTTTCATGACTTATGATTTTCTCTAGGAGACGATGAATTAAATAGTTACGAAAGCAATTTTAATTTTGATAAGATACCAGTCACTTCAGGGTATGATGTTAGTCAATAAAGTACTTTAAAAGGTATATAAGCATCCCATCTACTTATCCACTGCTCCTATTCACACGGTGACCAGTTCTGGTCCTCCTTCTCAACAATAGTATGCCTATCTTTAGTCAGACCTGACTTAATTTTAAAACATGAAGTTTTACATTTTCCTCTTCCTTGCTCTCTATTGCCCCGCCTTGATGCAGGGTCAATCTACACTCATCGATGAGATTAAGGCACACCATGACGGAATTGGCCTTTGGTGGATAGGACACAATGGCTGGATAATCAAATCGGGTGACCTGGTCATTTCAACAGACATTCTCCTGGATTTCGATATGCGGATCAATCCACCAAAAATTACGATGGACGAATTGGCAGAAATACTGGATATTTCTTTCGTCACCCACGGACACGGTGACCATTTCAATAAAAAGGTTTCAGCTGTACTGGCCGAAAAATCGGATTGTTTATTTGTCATTCCGGAGAGCTGTGTCGGCATTGCAGAGCAAATCAATATACCGAAGGATAGAATCCGTGTTGCGAAGCCGAGGGAGCCGTTCGAAATTATGGGAATTCAAGTGGAGCCACTGCGGGCCATTCACGGCAATGCCAACTTTGCTATTTATTACGAGGCAAATCTGCAAGATTGTGGATATGTGATCAATGTCGATGGCACTCGGTTTCTACAACCGGGAGATTCTTATTTGTTAGAAGATCATCTCTTTTTAGAAGATATTGATGTCCTGTTTTTTTCCCCGACAGAACACAACATGTATATAGATAGATCGGTCATCTTAATCAACACACTCGAGCCTGATTTCATTTTTCCACAGCACCGAAACACGATCGAAGTTACAGAGGCTAGTCGTTTTTGGGCCAAAGCATATCCCGATGAAGTTAAATTAAGGCTTACGAAGTCCTTGCAGGATAAATATCACATTTTAGATGAGGGTGAGTTTTTTAAAATTAAATGATTGAAATCGGTCTGATTTATTTTTTCGCTGCCGCAGCCTTATCGGCCGCAAAAACTAATTGATGCGTCTTCAGGGCCTCTGTTAAATTGGTTAAGGGCATTTCAGTGCCCCTATCCAGGGCATCGAAAAAGGCCTGAAATTGTGCCTGGTAAGGGTGATCTGAAACATCTCCGGAATCAAGTGTCTTCATAGACAGCGTACTCCATTTATTTTTGTCCAGACCTTTCAATTTTGTTGAATAAAACTTATTGTCGAGCAAGCTGCCCTCACTACCCACCAGGTGAAAATGGAAGTAATAAGGCTGCATGCAATCAATTACCGAAGCCACTTTTCCGACCGAGCCATTCTTAAACTTTACAATCGAAACCGAGGTAGTGGGGTAATCGTACTTGACAAAATCTTTATTGGCGGACGACGTCGCATAACTCTCCACCGATTCGTACTCCGATCCCATGCATAGCAGCAAGGCATCCATGGCATGACAGCCTGCCGAAAGCAAGCTACTACCAGCTTCTTCCTTCTTTGTATTCCATCTATATTGTCCATACCAGGGCCCTATCCCATGATAATAATCAACCTCTGCATAATGAATTTCACCCAAAAGGTCCTGATCGATAATTGATTTAATTGTAAGTAACTGACTTGAAAAACGACATTCAAAACAGACGCATGTTTTAACACCTGCATCCTTTACTGCTTGTTCGATGGCCAGACAATCTTCCCAATGTAGGGCCAGTGGTTTCTCAATAATCAGATGCTTTCCGGCTTTCGCAGCCATAATGGCCTGCTGAGCATGCTGGGCCGGATAGCTGCAGATCGATACTGCATCGAGATTTGGATCGGCAAGCATTTGCTCCAAATCCGTATAGCAGGTAATTGGACAACCGTGTTGCGCACTAATTTCACCGGCATCTAATTTTCGAGAAGAACAAATGGCAGTGACTTGCCCCGAGGATGTATTGTTGATGGCTTCAATATGCGCACCCGCCGCCCAACTATAGCCAACAATCCCAACTCTATATTTTATCATACGATCTCAATTAAAATGCTAGTACTTTTCGTTTCTTTCTAAGGTATAATAATATTTCTTGAGCAGATCAGCCAGCGGATTGTGTTGTGCTTTAGAGAAGCCAAGGTGACTATGCTGCCGCCAACCTTCCGCATATTTAAATTTTCCTGAAAGCTGGCCCACTTCCCTCCCATATTGCTCCATAATATCCAGATATGCATTAATACCCTGACTACGGTCCAGCCATTCTTTTTGACTTTTATGCTCTGCCAACATCTTTCTTTTATCGACCATCACTTGAGTGATATCAATAAATATTTTGGGCCAGACCAATTGATTCATCCCATCCCGATTTCCATGGGGTTGAGCATGATAGATGGCCATCTCGTTCTCAATGATTGGTGTGCCTGGCGTAGTTTTAAAATTGCGCATGCCCCGTGCAAAAGCTGCAGATATGGCTAAACGACAGGTATTTGTATGGTCTTCCATATAGTCCTGCGGAGAAGGCACCAAGAGTATATCGGGAGCCACCCGTCGAATAATCGCAGCTAACTTTCCTAATAAGTCCTCGTTATAAAATATGTTCAAATCGGAAGCAATGGGTGGATAAAAAGTAGCGCCAATGAACGCGGCAGCATTTTTTGCTTCTTGTAGTCGCATGGCTATAATGGTTTCCGTGTCATGTTCTGCCGTACCGCAAGAGCCATTCGCCACATTCATGTAGTGAATTTCACATCCCGCATTAGCCAGCAGCATCAAAGTACCACTCATTACAAACTCAATATCATCTGGGTGGGCTGCTATGGCAAAGACTTTAGGCATCATCGATATATCGTTCAATGCATTTCGACTTCACAAGTACCTAAGGCTCCTCTATAATAATTAAACTGAACCTGGGGATGATCGGCCAAAAGTGACATGGGCACAGCAGTGTCCACTATCCCTTTTGAGATCATTAGGGCACTTAGCCGCATACCAAATGGATTGTCATGATGACCGGGATGCCATATCGACACTTTCTCAGCCATCCAGGTTTCTGAGGGTCCGACCGTCACAGCCTGATGCGGCACATTTTGAACCGCTCCTCCACCTGAAGTCCGCGCATTTTGCATAAGAGTGAGTGGGTGCAAATCCACTACCCTTGTCCCGAGTTTTCTATACGTCTTGGCAGACGGTGGCATTTCGGTGTAAGCACCCTCTCGTTTGGGTGGGTCATTAAACGCCCAGTGTTTTACTTCTCCCTGACCACCTTGCATCACCACACAGCGTGCTTGCTTCCAGCTTTCTATGTACTTTGACGTATCTACACCCGGAAAATGAAGGTTTTCTTTGGGCATAGCCAACTCAGGCTTGATACGATTAAAGCATAATTCCATATCGGCTCTGGCAAAGCCTAATGGAAAGTCCTGATCAACTTCTTTACCATCTACTACCCATTCGTCCATTCCCCAAAAGTGACAGTGCTTAAGCGAAATATTGAGTTCATTGACGAGAAGAGCCACCAGGGGAAGTTGCTCTGTGGGACCTATGGGTCCACAAATGCCAGCAGGATTACTTTCAGTTGCCGACTGCCAGGCGTGTATGTATTCCAGGGCTTCAGCCAGGTAAAATTCCTCCAGAGTATCATAAAGACAGACCTTAAATCCAGGTCTGGAAAGCCCAACAATATCTTTCTCCGTTAATCTGGCAGCTTCATCCAGCACATCTCTATCCAGCGTAGTGTAGTCCCACCAATCGGGGGCGATTTTGCTAATTGGACGCATGTTAATCTTTAAGTCAGTTTATCTATACAATCTAAACAAAATCTGTTAGGAATTTAACAAGGTACATATTGACGCAAAGACATTCCTACCTCTGGAAGGCCACAACAAAGGGTCAGAAAAAGCCTGTCTTCCTATCCAACATTTCTAGGGGAGTATCAGAATGCAGTCTCCACTTGTATAAATTCATGGAGAAGAAAGCGCCTACAAGTAAAAACTCACAAACATATTTTTCAGCCTTTTACACAACCCTCAAAAATATACACCAAATTCTAAAAGAAAACCTCAGGCCTATAGGTAGCCCACTCTCCTGATGATGGCTCGACATACCTTTACATCATCAAGTAATTAACCTATTTAATCAATTAAATCAATCTATCATGAAATCATTTTTTGTTTTAATGCTGATGGCCATAATTGGCTTCAGCTCGCCCCAGGAGGCATTCGGTAACGGACCAGGGCCTACGAGTCCCACCAACTCAGTCGAACAATATCTTAGGAGAGGCTATGGTGTGGTATGGCAAGGTGCAAACTATCGAGGTAAAATGGCACCCATCATGCCCGGAAAAAAACACTATGCCAAAGGGATAGCATTTAATTTCCATAGCGTACGTCTTCCCAAAGATGTATTGATCATGTTTACCTACAAGAGTCGATTTGGCAGATCCAAGCAATATCAGGTAGGTAAAGATGTGACTAATCTTTCACAACTTCTCCGATCATGGGACGTGAGGGACAAGAGCAATCCATGGAAGTCTATTCTCTATTTTGAAATAAAGAAAGATGCAAAAAGTCCTAATACCGGCAATGATGATCGCAGTAAGACGTACATGGGTAAAGAGTGGTATAACCGGTACAAGACCGGCTACATCGTTTTTTC
>JAUILM010000096.1 GCA_030432855.1 Bacteroidia bacterium | reverse complement strand
TTGATGTGGAAGCCTTCGTCAAGTAGAAAATTGGAACAGGGATTATTTTCCATTAGGCAGAGACTTTTGCCCATGGCTAGTTGGGTAGTGATATTGCCCATGCCGAAGGAGCGTAGTGATCCATGGATGATTAAATCCATTTCCACTATAAAATCAAGGTATTCTTGTTTGGGCATAAAATGCGTGATAGGATGAAAATTATTTCCAAATAGTTTTTCTCCTATACTTAAAACTGTATTTCGATATGGATTTCTACCTCCATAGGCCATGGTCACCCAGACGTGTACACGGTTACTTTTGGGTAGCATTTTAAAGATGTCGACATGATTATTCGAGGGTGAAGAGGATACACCTACCAAAATGTTGATCTGATCCCCTTTAGGTTTCGACAAATTCATGTCTTCAAAATGCGTTTCAAAATCCACTAGCCGTGGATACATGAAATTAATTTGTTTACCCCTAAAGGGAGTGCGACTCCGAAGTTGATGAATATCATATTGATTATAGTGATATATGTAATCTACTTTAGTGATCGCACCGTGAAAAATAGAATATTTGATACGATCTACCATTTTAACCAGTAGCGTATCGATCCATTTAATTATCCTAATATTATTTAATCTTCCGGCCGTATCAAGATAGATGTTTGGAAGTATTTTTTTTGTTTCAGGCAATTGCAGGTTGAAATCCAAACCACTATTATGAAAGAGCTCTGATCCCCAAAATACCCAGGCGACTTCTTTATTTTTGCCCATTAAGGCAATCAGGAAGGAGGACTTCAGGTCAAGTAGATGAATGATGATCCGATCATGGGAGTCGATTTTTCGGAACCATTTAAGAGTGAAAAGAAAGGTGGATCTTTTGGGTTTCTCAAAAACTGCATCAACTTTAGACAGGTGTTTGTAAGGAGGTTTGTGCTTGGATAGTAAAATATTTTGATCGGTGCTGAGAAGTCTTTTACTTTTTAATTGAGCAACAAGATCCCGTAAAAAGATACTATCTCGTATAAAATGATAATATGGCATTTTAGCAGATGTTCAATGCTTTTTCTAAAGTAGGGTATGTTATTTTTTTTATTCTTTCGATGCTGTGTTGGTCTAATGCCTCGAGATGTTTTCCAATGCTGCTCTTGTAGATAGGTTTGTCGATACCATGTTTCCAGGCCTTAAATGAGGGTGGCTCATTTCCCGTACTCTGATAGTAGTCTAACATGCCGGATTCAAATGCTTCACCAAGAAATCGACAAAGAGTGGTGAGGGTTGCTTCGCTTTCAGTCACTAAGGAAGAATATTTGACAACGAGCGGTTCTATATTTAAATCTATGAAGTCCTGTATGGCCTTGCTATTACTGTCGGCCCATTTTCTGGCCAATTCTTCGTTGTCAGAACTAAATTTTGGTTTGTAGGGTGAATCAAATTGTTTTGCTGCAAGATAAATCTGAGAACTAACGACATCCAGTGGATCCCGAATTAAATAAACAAATCTTGCACTAGGATATATTTTATGAAGGGTAGGGATATGGTCTATATAGTAATTGTTCTTATCGCACCATCGCTCTGCAGTATAATTATGGAGCCTGGCGTAATGATATAAAACTAGTTCTGTCAATTCTGCATAGGAAGTGGGCTTTTTCTCCTGGATCAAAGCCCTGATCGCATCAAAATTCAAATGCCAGGTATCTATCTTACGAGATCTTGAAAGGGCTTCGATGTATTTATCTGCCTTACGGGGATCACCAGCGTCAGAAGCGGTCCAGTCGGAAAAAGACTGATATAACCATTGAATAAAGCCGCATTCAGGCGGTACCATGATCTTTGAATGACTGTTGACCATAAGCCGGAGAAGGGTGCTGCCAGAACGTGCATACGCGATTATGAAGATTGGGTCTTTCCTAAAAATCATGCATTATGATTAACTAATTTGGAAATCTTCTCGATATGGTCAATTTCGAGGTCCGAGTACAATGGAAGGCATAAAATTCTACTTGAAATATCTTCCGTAACTGACAATTGAGTTTTTTCATCAGTGAGAAAAGGTAGTTGGTGTAGGGGGGGGTAAAAGTATCTACGTGTTCCATAATGGTTATTCGCCAGAATATGCTCTACTTCTTTCAGAGTCTTCTCATCCTTTAGAAGGACCGGCATATAAGTAGAATTTTCTACTTCCTGAGGTACTCTTTGTAGGGTGACTTTCGACGTGTCCAGAAGTTGCAAATACAGATGTTTGCGACGTTTCCGTTCATCGATTACGGTATCGATATATTTCAGGTTGCAAAGACCCATAGCAGCGTGAAGTTCAGACATTTTACCATTGATACCTACTCTTTCGAACACATACGGTCCGTGATGTCCAAAATTTCGGAGGTATCGCAGCTGTTCCATCAATTCAGGATTGTTACCTATGACAGCACCTCCTTCCACTGTGTTAAAAGTCTTGGTGGCATGAAAGCTGATCGTGCTGAGATCTCCATAACCCAGTAGAGATTTCCCCCCATAAGTAACGTCGAATGCATGTGCTGCATCATAAATTACCTTCAAATCATACCTTGATGCAATCTCGTGGATGCGATCAACTGCACAAGGTGCTCCAAAGACATGCGTCGCTATGATCGCGGTTGTATCTGCATCAATTAAATCTTCGATTTTGTCCGGATCAATGTTAAAGTCGTCCGCACAAATGTCACAGAAGACGGGTTGACAATGTTCCCACACGATACTACTGGATGTCGCAATATATGTGAAAGGAGTCGTGATGACCTTGCCCCTGATATTTAGTGCCCTTATGGCTATTTGAATAGCCACCGTACCATTGGAAACAACAGCTAAATGCTGCAATTTTAAGTAAGTCTTGAGTTCTGCTTCCAGTTGAAGGAGAACGGGGCCGTTGTTAGTCAGCCAGGCACGATCCCATATTTGCTGAAGATACTCCTGATAGTCCTCGATGGGAGGGAGGAAAGGCCTGGTAACCGGAATCGATTTTTGCTTATCAACTTCTTTAGTCATAGTGATGTACTGTGAAAAGTCAGCCAATGTGACTTGTGTGATAAGTTTCATGGCTCACTTGCTCACCAAAAACTTTGCAATATACAGCAATATATATGAATAGATACCATAAGATGTCATGGGTCGTCACCTCTTTAAAAGCCGAAAGATCGTATCTTCGATCGCATTAATTTGAACCTTCAATTTCCGATCATAACCGGGAGAATAGAGATTATGATCAAGCAACAATGGGCGTAGTAAAACGGCAGAGTATAAAGCGTTCTATAGTCAACTACCTGGGGGTTGCGGTGGGTATGGTCAGTACCATTTTCATTTACCCTTTGGATTTTGATACGGCCGGGCTGGCGCAGTTTGTTGTGGCCCTTGCGGCATTGTTTGTTCCCTTTGCGTCCTTCGGCATCAACCGTCTGACCATCCGGTTTTTTCCGGAATTTAGGTCACCGGATCGACGACATCACAACTTTTTGATGATTCTTCTTACGGGGATCACCATGGTTTTCGCTCTGTTTACCGGGCTGCTCTACCTTTTTGAAGACAGCTTTATCCATATGTTGGAGATGATCGATATGAATCCAGAAGTCCTGATTGATAACAAAGGAGTGGTACTAATCATCTGTCTTTTTATGGCATACAACTTTGTGCTTGCTGATATGGCAAGCAACTTCAATCGTGTTGTGATACCGATCATTTGGAATAACCTCCTATTCAAGCTTACCGTACCCTTGTTTGTACTGGGTGTTTATTTTCGATATATCGGTCTTGATGTCTTTCGGGCTGCTATTGCCGGGTCGTATGTGCTGGCCTTTTTCGGGCTCCTGCTTTATCTGGCAAGACTTGGACAGTTTCATCTATCATGGGACTTTTCCTTTCTGTCCCGGAACCTGGTCAAAAGAATGGGAGAATATGCTGTGTATGGTGCATTGAGTACGCTGGGATACCTCATTGCATTTCGCATTGATTCTATCATGATTGGATCTATGGTAGATACAGGCGCAGTAGCAGAGTATAATTTTTTTTCAACCATGGTAAAGGTTATGGCGATTCCTTTCACGGCGCTTGTAGCTATAGCAGCACCAATCATATCATCTTCGTATGCAAAAGGGGATCTCGACGAAATTCATTCCTTATATAAGAGGTCTTCAGAGACAATGTTGGTAGCCGGAGGACTACTTTTGGTGGGTACTTGGAGTTGTTTGGATGGTTTGATTACTTTGACAGGAAAGTCAGAAGTGCTGACGGTCATAAAGCCGGTATACATAATCCTGGCAGCAGGCAATCTAATCAATATGGTGACGGGATTTAATGAGCAGATCATCGCTTACTCAAAGTACTTTAGATTCAATTTGATAGCCATGTTGGTGCTGGCCTGCTTTAATATCTACCTGAATATTACATTGATTCCCATCTATGGCCTGGTGGGTGCCGCCATTGCTACCGCAGTTTCCTTTACTATCTATAATTTGGTAAAGCTAGTCTTCATCTATATTAAGCTTCGGATGTTTCCTTTCACTGGCCGACAGGCCATTGTAATGGCTTTGATCTTTCTTGTGATATATCTTGTATCACTGGTCCCGACAGACTTCCACCCAGTCATCAATATTCTCATCCTGGGCTCCCTGTCGGTTATTCTCTACATGGGGCCGATTCTCCTCCTTCGATTGTCACCGGAAGTGACTGATCTGGTAAAGCAAGGCCTGGACAGAGTGAGAGGTTTTATACGCTAGGTAACATTTATGATTGCCAGAAGCTTCCGGACTTCAGACTGGGCAATCGTATAGCAGAATGGTCGCGACACCAATCGAGATATTTCTTCAATTCATCAGGATTGCCAAAATTTTTGGGGTGACCAATGGCAACCAGTGGCAGGTCCTGACCGGAAGCTGATTTGATTTTGGAAAGGGTAAGCCTACGCATTAGCTCAAAGCTATTCTTACCACAGAAATCCAGCATCTTGTACTGGGGCTTCAGCTCGCGTTGGAGTTTTGACAAAATGCCTCCTTTCTTACGCCCCCGACTTACCGGACTGCCACTGCAGCTCCTGGCATTATTTCTAAGACCCTTTCTGAGGCTTAAAAAGTGATAATATGCCAGCTCAATACTGCTCAGCCGGCTGGTGTGAATGGGAATCTCAAGTAAGCTCGAGTCAGAGATTTGATCACGTAGTGTTGCCCCCGGATAGTATGGTACCTCAGAATACTCTCCCTGACTGAAGTCAACTTTCGTTAGACCATCATCAAATATAAATCCGGGAGCCAGGGTTGAATCCTTCGTGATACTTGCAGATCGAAGAACTTCCAGCACATTTTCCTCTGGTTGAATGCACCAGGCACCTGTGCGAAATGACCTGCAATGATAGTTGGGGTCTATCGGTCGCAGCAAATCCTCCAACCATTTTTTTCCCCTGGTGATCAGATCCTTTAGGTAGTCTCTGCCGTATCCGGGAAGATGCTCCAGATCAGGCAGGCGCCAAAGGTCATAGTTAAGTGTCCACTTTTGGTCGCTGTGGAATGTGTATTCTAACCACTGAGGATGAAGATGCAATTGAACATCGTGGCCGCGCCGTATAAAGTTTCGTAGCTGATCCTTGAGCCAGGTGGCAGGAGTATAACCCGAGCTGAACAGACCTTGCTTCTCGATATCTTCAAATGCCCAGATTTCACAGACTTCAACAAAAAAGGTCATGGGGGTATCGAACGTCTCACAAATTTCTGCCATTTTATCCGAGGGCTCTACGACACATGTGCGGACATCTCCACTACCATTGCCAAAGACCTCGTAATCGCAGGTAAGGTGTAGTGTGAGCATCAACCAATCTTTTTCTTGGCGTTTTTCAACAACTTGAAAACGCGGTAAAGCAAATTCAAAGTCAACTGTCTGACATTCTCACTCAGAGTGCCCTGCAGTGAGGTGACTTCATAGTCCAGAGACGTAAGCTTATCTTCCAGTACGAGCTCAATTTCGAATACCTGCCTGGCACTCAGACCCTTCTTCCACTTATTGATATTGCCTTTCATTACCGGTTTTCTCACGTTTCCCTTCCAGTCCTCTTCTTCTTTTGTGAGAATGCTGTCGGACTTCTTGTGAAAGTGCAGCATATCCAATTCGAATGGAATGTTGAGGTAGTTGCAGAGCTGTTGTAATGCCGTCTGAGGATCAGTGACCAACTCTTCATAAGAAATGGTGGTAAAGCGATTTTTGAAGTACCGTATGCCCAGACTTTCCGCTTGTTCAAATCCATAACGGGTTTCGAAGAGGTGCACCAGGAAATGTTGATCCCTGCCCCATTTGCTCTTTATACGCGACAAAATGACATCACGGGGATCTCTGATAATTTGAATCATGATGGCGTGAGGAAAGATCTGATCCAGCTCAGCCGGGTAATTTATAAATAAGGGGTCTTTATCCGCGAAAAAACGGGCTCCCGAAGTTTGCTGCAGACAATACATCATCAAATGATGATAGAACTGTAAATAAGGGCGGCTCTCTCCCTCATCAAGTTTGTCGAGTAAGATTTCCAGGTCTATGTCAAGTCTGCTCAGGGTGTCAGATGCACGAAGACGGTCTTTGATAACCGATAGATCACTTGTGTCCGGTGAGTAGTGTTCCGGGATCACGTAACGTTTCAGGTACTTTGTCTCCGGGGGTGAATAGATTTGTGAGTGGGCATGTAACATCCCCTGAAGCAAAGTAGTGCCAGATCTGCCTATACCTGTAGCTAGTAATAACTTGGGTGTACCCTTCATTCGATCAACATATTTGACTTACTTTACAACCCGACAAGTAGCGTTTATCTATGACCTGGGATTCCTTAAAGAGTCTTATACTTTATGCCTCGAAGATACCACTCCCAAATCTTATAGAAAAAATTCTTTATACGATTCCTGAGAGGAGGCATATTGCCAGATATGTAGGTGATGTCCTGGAGAATCGGTGGGACGGTGCTCCGAAGGGAACGTTACACTGGGGACACATAAAGTCGCTGGATACAAGTCTGAACCCGAATGAACAGAAAACCCTGGACTTTCTTACGACTCGATACATGGACCATCGGTTTGACATACTGGGCAGCGGATGGGTGACCAATCGATATGGGACAGAAGCTTTGGGGATGGAAGGTCATGTTTATCACAATCATTTACCGATTGAGGTCCACGATAGTGATGGCAAATGGTTGGAGCAGGTAGTGACGGGTGTGCATTTAGGTGATGCAGGTGAAGCCTGGCAATTGATCCAGTCAATGCATCCCGGATATCTTCCAATTGATTGGCAGCGTGATATTAAGTCTGGTTTTCGATGGGATGCGAAACTGCCTTTCGACCAGCAGATGAAATTATATCGCAATAAACCGGGTGTGGATGTAAAAGTAGCCTGGGATCTGGGGCATTTCGTTCATTTACCGCAGATGGCGCTCGCGGCTTCGATACCTGAGCAGCAAAAAGCCGGGGACATTATTGCTGAGATCAAGTGCCAGATACTGGATTTTATAGCTACCAATCCAGTGGGTATGGGTGTGAATTATGCCTATAGTCTGGAAATAGGTTTTCGATCCGCCAATTGGCTGATCGCACTGGATGTTTTACATGGAGCCGGCCACCTGAAGGAATCGGAAGACTTTGAAAGGTTAGTAAACCGCTATCTGGGTCGATCCCTGCACCACATGCTGGAAAACCTGGAATACCGGGAAGGTCTGTACTCTAATCACTATTTGGGTGATATTGTTGGATTACTTTTTATCGCCCGGTACTATGAGTTCGATCGTAAAGACCAACTGCTGTATTTTGCGATATCTGAACTTTTGGATTGCATTGGTAAGCAATATTTTGAAGATGGGGGATTCTTTGAAGGATCTACTTCGTATCACCGATTTGCCACCGAAATGACCTACTATGGGTTAGCAATTATTAGAGGTTTATCCCGGGAAGATCTTGGTCGATTAGCACTGATCAATACAAGTGACTGGCCCTATCCTGTTAAGATCAAAAAGAAAGACTGTATAGGACCGGACCTTCATAACTTTATTGAAAGTGCATATGGACAAAAATTGTGTAGAGCAGCTAAATTAAGTCTTGACTTTTCACACGGAGACTCCGACTTTCCCCAGTTTGGTGATAACGATAGTGCGCGTTTTCTGGCTCTGTTGCCAAAAGGTGATTTTATTGGAGCCGATCAGCTGCGTGACTATCATAATCTCGATCGGTACCTTGACAAATATGGAGTTGAGGAATCTTATTGGAAGCAGGACCATACAACACACGGTCACATTGTGGCTATGGCAGGATCTCTGTTTCGGGAGGCCTCCTTTAAGGAGGATTCTGTTTATCGTCTGGATTGTTTGATTCTAAAGAATCTTGCCGCTAATCAATCGTACTTGGTGTCATGTCCGATAGCAAAACTACCATCTTATAGCAAACCCGATCTAAAGAGATTTTCCTACAAACTGGTCCACTCCATAAATGCTCCTACGTCAGATAAGGATTTGAGATCGGGCATGGCCACTATTATTTATCCGGAAATGCAGATGTATGCGTTACGATCAGATCGGGTATTTCTTGCTATAAGTGGACTCAGCAATAGAGGAATGTTGCATCGTTGGACCCATGTACATAATGATGCCCTGGGGGTGGAGCTGTACATTGATGGCAGGGCGATACTCAAAGATCCTGGTACGTATTGCTACACAGCACTCCCGGAAAGGAGAAAGTATTTCCGTAACACGGCTGCTCACAACCTGCCGATGATTGATGGTCAGGAACAAAATCGCGATCTGGGTGGTTCGTTGGGGTTATTTAAT
The DNA here is from genome assembly GCA_030432855.1 of Bacteroidia bacterium. Lineage (GTDB taxonomy): Bacteria > Bacteroidota > Bacteroidia > Chitinophagales > Saprospiraceae > JABDMH01. The sequence continues at coordinate 2,687 of JAUILM010000096.1, read as the reverse complement.
CTAAGACGGGATGCACGTGTCCAGCTGGAATACTACAGTGAGCATGAAATTATTGTCTCACTCAGATTTCGAAAGTATCACCTGGTGCGACAGGTCGAAATTCAGAAAGAAGCAGTGATATTCACAGATTATTCGAATCATCCCTTTACCTCTATTTTTCACCATCAGGCAGAGATATCGGATGCTTATGGATACGTGCAGAATTGGGAGGCATCTATTAAAGCGACCAAAAAATAAGACGTTTCTTGTTGTTCAGGGATATTCTATCGCTTATAATGACCTAAACGACCATGCTATTAGAGAGTCGCTGACAGCACAAAAAATCTGACTAGCTGAATCGGGTATCCATCTTGTATAGATCTTCCAAATGATGGAGGCCCAGCAATAACCAAAGATAGTTATAATGCCACCGCATACGCTGGTGAGGTGTATGATCCAGTATCTGACGAATATATTTATAGTTGAAAATTCCCTGAGTTTCTATATAGTTTTGTGTGACCTTGTCCTCAAATTCTGATTTAAGGTCCTTTTTAAATTGCAAATATGGATTGAAAGTGAAACCCCATTTTGGCTTGGATATAATACGTGGGGGAAGAACATCTTCCATGGCTTTTCGGAAGAGGAATTTTGTCTGATTATTTCGAATTTTTAGTTCAATCGGAATTTTGAATCCGAAATCAACCAGGTCTCTATCCAGGAAAGGTACTCTCTCTTCTACCGAATTAGCCATGGACATTCGATCCTCTACGAGTAAATAATCATTGACCATTTTTGTGTGAAACTCAGTGAAAAGTACCTGGTCAAGTGGACTTTTATTTTTTGCCTGTTCAAAATATTTTTCAAATTCCGAGACAACAGGAGGTGTTTTTTCTGACCGTAGATAGTTTAGGAATGGCTTACTGTATATATTTTCGTAGGCAGGGTTATCGTAGTCCCATGTGTTCCTTAGGATGAGATAAAACCGCTCAATATCACCCACGGCAAGCAGCATCTGTACACCCCGCCGATATTCATCCAGTGAGAAGGACCGGGTCTTGTTTTGAATGGAGTAAATAAAATTGGCTTTCCACTTAAACACCTTCTGCATCCAGGAGGGTATACGATCATGCCATTTGTTGAAAGGAAAAATAAATTTATGAATATCGTATCCGGCTAATAATTCGTCACCGCCCAGACCTCCCAATATTACCTTCACATGCTGTGATACATATTCAGACATTTTAAAACCCTGAATAAGGTTGATCTTGGGTTCTTCGGCATGCCAGACTACTTTTCGATAGTCTTTTAGCGCAGCGGACGGCAGATTGTGTTCGTGATGATTTGTCTTAAAATGTTCTGCGATCTTTTTGGCATCGGAAAATTCATCGGTGGGTTCATTAAATCCAAGAGTATATGTATTTATTTCATCGACGCCTAATTCGTGCATCTTTTGCACAATCGTGCTACTGTCCAGGCCACCGGATAGATAGACACCGATAGGAACATCACTTACCAATTGTCTCCGTACTGCTTCTTTGAGATGTGCCTGTAGTTGTTCGATAATTGCCGATTGACTTTCTCTTAAAGGCTCACCGGGCTCGAGCTGCCAGTACTTTTTAATTTGAAGACCTGCTATTTTATCGAAAGTAAGGTGGTGCCCTGGAGGTAATCGCTTAATGTCTGAAAACAGTGTGTCATTACCTGGACTATATCGTAGATTAAAGTGATGGTGCAGGGTCTTAAAATTTAAAGCTGCTGATACTTTAGGGTGTTGCAAAATGGCTTTTTGTTCGGAGGCAAAAAGAAAAAGACCGTCTTGATAATAGTAATGGATGGGTTTAATACCAAAGTGATCACGAGCAATAAAAAGTTGCTCTTTTTCCAGGTCATAAATGCAAAATCCGAAAATTCCATTTAATAGATTGACACTCTCTGGACCATATGTGTCATAGGCTGCCAGGATGACTTCAGTATCGGATGACGTATTGAATTTATATCCCTGAGCAAGTAGATCTTCTCTTATTTCACGATAATTATATATTTCTCCATTATAAATTATCGCTTTAGTTTTATCGTAATTAAACATAGGCTGATCACCGGTCGAAAGATCAATGATAGACAATCTACGATGACCCAGTATTACATCATTGTGCTGAAAGGATGATCGCCCATCGGGTCCCCGGTGGGCTATCACATCCAGCATGCGCTCCATTATGTCGGGACTAGTTGGAGAATTTGAAAATATTCCGGTGATGCCACACATACTACAACCTGTTAAGGGATTTAAGTGTCTTTAACTTTAACTGATAGGATTTTAAAATGTTTTTTGGTCTTAGATAGCTCCTGAATCTTTTGGCATACTGATCCAATGTACGACTTCCTGACAATGACGAAAGAATCTCCAATTGACAGGAGACTAGCCTTAGATAGCCAAGTGTACAGGGATCATCTGGAGGATATCCTGTAATATCACATTGGTTATAGTGTACCCAGAAACCCATGTCAAAATCAGGAAGCCACTGTTCCAGTCCATTGATTCCGTCATCGAAGAGTTTTTGGGCGAGATGTGTAGTGGGATGGTTGACACCTCTTTGAGAACGAACAAAATCATAAAGACCAAAGAGGGAAAACATATGTCCATCCAGAATTCTGGTTGGTTTCTCTGCGACATATTCCTCATAAAATGTGCGCCCTTGCTGGTGGTCTAC